>CALJER010000016.1 GCA_938074535.1 uncultured archaeon | reverse complement strand
GTCTCGAAGGTCTCCTCGTTGAAGAGGGGTTCCCCGGGCCCGGCCACGGCCACCACTTTTATCCAGGGATGCTTTTTCACCACTTCCTCCAGCCTGCGAAGGGCCTGCCTGGGGGTGAGCACCCTGCTGGTCACCCCCGGTCTGGATTCGTTGACGCAGTCAAACCTCCTCAAGCAGTAATTACACTGAAGATTGCACTTCGGAGCCACGGGGAGGTGCACCCTGCCAAAGAGGTGGAGAGCCTCCCTGCTGAAGCACGGGTGCTCCCTGATCCTGCGCAGCTGGGAGGGGTCCCAGACCGCTTTTTCCGCCCTCCCCATCCCCCTCCTTCCATCTCCCCCCTATTTAGCTTTCCCAGACCAGGAGATGGGGATGGGGAGCCTGAGGAGAGAGCTAGAGGGGATTCTGACGGAGAAGGAGCTGGCGAAGCTGAGGGCTTTCGACCTGGTGGGAGACATAGGGGTGCTCAGGCTGCCCCCGGAGCTCCTCCCCAAGAAAAAGGAAATAGGGGAGGCCCTCATGAGGGTGCACCGCCACCTCAAGACGGTGCTCCTGCAGGTCTCACCCGTGAAAGGGGAGTTCAGAACCAGGAAGCTGGAGGTGGTGGCGGGAGAGCCGAGAACGGAGACCTTCCACAGAGAGAGCGGGTGCGTGTTTAAGGTGGATCTGGACAAGGTGTATTTTTCCCCCAGGCTGGCATACGAGAGGATGAGGATAGCCAGGCAGGTGAGGGGGGGAGAGGAGGTAACCAACCTTTTCGCTGGAGTGGGATGCTCCTCCATCGTGATAGCGAAGCACTCTGAGGCGAAGGCGGTGTATTCCGTGGACAAGAACCCCGAGGCCTTCAGGCTGATGTGCGAGAACATCAGAATAAACAGGGTGGGGGGGCGGGTCCTGCCCCTGCTGGGGGACGCGAGGGAGGTGGTCTCCTCCAAGCTCCGGGGAAGGGCAGACAGGGTGCTCATGCCCCTCCCCGGGGCCGCCAGGCAGTTCCTGGATACTGCCCTGGAGGCCCTGAAGGAGGGAGGGGGAATCGTGCACTTCTACGACGTGGGGGAGGAGCCCGATCCTTTTTCCCCCTCCATCAGCTTTCTGGAGAGGGAGGCTGGGAAAAGGGGCTGGGAGGTAGAAGTGCTGAACCAGCGCCTCCTGAGGTCCTACGGGGTGAGAGCGTACCATCTGGTTCTCGACCTCCTTCTCCGCCCGAAAGGACAAAAATAGAGCCTTTCTGAGGGAAAAGAAGCTTAATAAGGAGAAAAAAGCTTAAAATAAAGGGTAAAGATGGAAATTCCCTTGGCCACGGCTGACAGGCTGATAAGGAAGGCCGGAGCGAAGAGGGTGAGTGAGGATGCTGCAAAGGCGCTGGCTGAGGTGCTGGAGGAATATGCCCTCTCCGTGGCCTCGGAAGCCGTTAAGCTGGCCGAGCACGCGGGCAGAAGAACCGTGCGGGACGAGGATATCCGCCTGGCCAGCAGGCGCTCCTAGTCCTCCCATCTTCTGGCAAGCCTTCTCCTGAGCAGTTCCTCTCCCACGTCCATCCATTCTTCCCCCCTTCTCAGGTAAACGTGCGCCAGGAGCCTCCCGTAGGGATCCCTTCCTCCGTCCACCCTACCGTAAATCCTCTCCCCTGGAGGGCAGAGGGAGTCCATGAAAACCTTGGCGAGAACCCCTCTGGCCTCGGAAAGCTCGAAGGCATCCACCCTGGCCAGCCTGAGCTTCTCCACCCTCCCCGCCTCCGGCCACCCATGACTCTCCAGGATTCTGATCTCCATCGTGTCACCGTCGATCACCCGAAGCACCTCGGCGGAGAAGTGGAAGGCGGGCCCGCTCCCCCTCGGGTGAAGGAGGAGGAAAAGGAGAGAAAGGAGAAGGGCAACCAGGGGTAGCCATATCCTCATCTCCCCGCTGGTGGTGGAGAAACTGATAAAGGAAGAACAAGGGGGATGAAGCGGTTCGAATCTAACGGCGGGGCTTTCCCTTCAGTTCCACCCAGACGCGGTACACTTCCTTCTCACTGCCGTCCATTTTTTCAGCGCTACCGTCCCTGTCTTAGGGGCGGAGAGATGACCCAGGAGGCCCCCACCACCGTTTCGTGAAGGAAGAGCCAGTTCACCATTTCCAAATTCATGTTTTTTGTCAACTCCAAAAACCTCACCAGGAAGTTTGCCTGCATGGTCCCGGAGTTTCCAGAGGAGCTCCAGCCTATCTCCGTGAAGGCGATGGGCCTGCTCGTGTACCGCTCCACTCTCGAGTAGCAGTCCTGAGGAAGAGCCTCCGGGGAGGCAAACGTTTTGTAGGGATAGGTGGTGAGCCCCATCACGTCCACCCTGCTGCCCAGCCCCTGGAGAAGCCCCCACTGCTGATGCTGCAGGAGGTGGTTGTAGGAGAGGACGACCACCACCTTGGTGCCTGAAGAAACCTGCTTCACGGCTGCGCAGGCCTCCTCCAGCAGGGAGAGGTAGGGATCCAAATCCTCGGGGTGCAGATAGAAGTGGTCGTTCACCTCGTTCCCAAGCGAAAAGTATTCCGGCTTGAACTCCTCCGCCATCCTCCGGGCCTCCCCCACCCAGGCTTCCCTGAAGCCGGGATCCGAGAGGCTGGGGGTGATGCCTTCAGGAGCCTCCACCTCGTAGCTCAGGCCACCTGGTCCCACCCTCACCGTGGCGAAGTTCGGGGTGAGGAAGGGCTTCAGTCCGTAAACTTTCAATGCCGTGACCGCCCCGTTCCTCTTCAGAAGCTCAAACTCCCCTATTCCCTGGTTCTCCACCCAGACCATTCCCACCTCCGCTATTTCACCCGCCTCCTCGTAGGCCTCCACCAGATCCTCGAAGGTGCTGTTGGGAGAGTTCGCCTGGTTGGGCACCAGACCCAGCCAGAAACTCCTCTCCGCCAGGGGAAGGGAAGATGGCTTTTCTCGCCTTCCCACGGTAAGGACAATGGAAGCCAGCAGGAGCAACGGGATCAGGACGAGGGCTGCTTTATCATGGCTGACTTCCTTACCGGATGCACAAAAAGGTTTGCAGAATGCCCTCATGCAGAACGTGTGCGAAAAAGAGATTTTGGAGCTGAGAATCGGAAAACTTTTTTATATCTCACCGTGGAAAAAAGTGATGCGCAAAACTCCTTACTTCAAGGAAAAACTTGAAACGATCGAGGTCAGGAAGAAGAGTCTCTCCCAGCTGCTTCAGGAGATGGCCAAGACGGGCTTCCAGGGGAGAAAGCTGGGGGAGGCTGCGGCTCTCTGGGAGGAGATGCTGGGTAAGAAGAACATGGCCATCTTCTTTGGATACACAGGCTCCATGAGCACCACGGGGATGTGGAAAATCGTGTGCTGGCTGATAGAGAAGAGGTTCATAGATGTGCTGGTCTCCACCGGAGCCAACATCTCCGAGGATATTCTTGAAGCCATGGGTGGAACCTACTGGAGAGGAACGGATTTCGTGGACGATGCCGACCTCCTGAAGCATAAGGTGGACAGGTTCTACGACGTATACGCCGACGAGCTTGAGTACAGGAAGATGGAGGGGCTGATCAGCGAGTTCATGGAGACGCTGGAGGAGGGTCATCCCTATTCCTCCCGCGAGTTCCTTTGGGAGTTCGGAAAGTGGCTGCACCGGAGGGGGATAAACTGCATTGTCTCCACCGCCTACAGGAAGAAGGTTCCCATCTTCTGCCCCGCCATCATAGACAGCGGTTATGGGATAGCGTACCTGGAGGCGAAGAAAAAAGTGTGTTTGGATCAAGGGAGGGACTTCGCGGAGCTCCTCGAGATAGGTAAGAGGTTGGAGCGGAGGGGGGTGATCTACATCGGAGGAGGTGTCCCCAAGGACTTCGTTCAGCTCCTCGCGGTGGCGATCGACCTCCTCAGGGGAGGGGAGGATCCCTGCCCGCACGACTATGCCATCCAGATCACCACCGATCAGCCCGTCTGGGGGGGGCTGAGCGGGTGCACGCTCAAGGAAGCCATAAGCTGGGGCAAGGTTTCCCCCCACGGCAAGAACGTGACCTGCTACTGTGATGCCACCATCGCCCTTCCCCTGCTTTCCCACTACCTCAACGAGAGGGTGAGGAGCAGGAGGAGCTATCCCGACTTTTCCTGGCTCTTGAAGTAAGGGTTTTATCCCTGGAAGGGAGAAAAAAGAAAGTGCCAGAGAAAGAGCTCAAGCTGACCGTGGCTGAAAACTCCCATCAGCCCGACGTGGGGAGGGGGCTGGCCAGGATCCCCGACCATGCCGCCGAAAGGCTGGGGATAAGCCCGGGGGATGTGGTGGAGGTCCAGGGGACCAAGGTCACGGGGGTGATAGCCATGAAGGGATTCTCCGAGGACAGGGGACTCGATATCATAAGGATAGACGGGATCATCAGACACAACGCCGGGACCTCCATAGGGGAAAAGGTCCTGGTGAGGAAGGCCGAGGTGAAGGAGGCCAAAAAGGTTTCCCTGGCGCCGGCCAGCCCCGGGATAAGGATTTCCGTTCCAGGAGAGGTAATGAGGCGCAACCTGCTCGGAAGACCCCTCACCAGGGGCGACCTCATCACCACGGCTTCTCTGAGGAGGGGCTTCGGAGAGCCCTTCATCGAGCAGATCTTCGGTTCCTTCCTGGAGGAGACCCCGCTGGGTCTGGGGGAGATGAAGTTCATCGTGGTCTCCACCGTCCCACCAGGGATTGTGCTAGTGGTGGACTCCACCGAGATAGAAGTGCTTCCTGAAGCCGTGGCGGTGAAGGAGACCAAGGTCCCGGCCGTGACCTACGAGGACATCGGTGGGCTGAAGGAGGAGCTGAAGAGGGTGAGGGAGATGATCGAGCTTCCCCTCAAGCATCCCGAGCTCTTCGACAGGCTGGGCATAGAGCCCCCCAAGGGGGTGCTGCTCTACGGCCCGCCCGGAACGGGAAAGACCCTGATCGCTAAGGCGGTAGCGAACGAGTCAGGGGCCAACTTCGTCTCCATCAACGGTCCCGAGGTCATGAGCAAGTGGTACGGGGAATCGGAGGCCCGGCTGCGCAAAATCTTCGAGGACGCGGAGAAAAACGCCCCCTCCATCGTTTTCATAGACGAGCTGGACGCCATAGCGCCCAAGAGGGAGGAGGTGACGGGGGAGGTGGAGAGGAGGGTGGTGGCCACCCTCTGCACCGCCCTGGATGGTCTCAAGTCTAGGGGGAAGGTCATAGTGATAGGGGCGACCAACCGTCCCAACGCCCTGGACCCCGCCATAAGGAGGCCTGGAAGGTTCGACAGGGAGATAGAGATAGGGGTGCCTGACAGGGACGGGAGGAAGGAAATCCTGCAGATTCACACCAGGGGCATGCCGCTGGCGAAGGATGTGGACTTGGACCGCTTGGCCGACATCACGCACGGGTTCGTGGGCGCAGACCTGGAGGCCCTCTGCAAGGAAGCGGCCATGAGCGCCCTCAGGAGGATCCTGCCCAAGATCAACCTGGAGGAGAAGACCATTCCGCCGGAGGTCCTGGAGGAGCTGCAGGTCACCAAGGAGGACTTCGAGAACGGGCTGAAGGTGGTGGAGCCCTCCGCCATGAGGGAGGTGATGCTTGAAGTGCCCAACGTCCGCTGGTCGGAGGTGGGGGGGTTAGAGGAGGCCAAGAAGGACCTCAGGGAGGCGGTGGAGTGGCCCCTGAAGTACCCTGACACCTTCAAGCGGATGGGGATAGAGCCCCCCAAGGGCATCCTCCTCTTCGGACCCCCAGGGACGGGAAAAACCCTCCTGGCCAGGGCGGTGGCCACCGAGAGCGAGGCCAACTTCATTGCGGTGAAGGGGCCGGAACTGCTGTCGAAATGGGTGGGGGAATCTGAGAAGGGCGTGAGGGAGGTCTTCAGGAGGGCCAAGACGGCCTCTCCCGCCATCATCTTCTTCGACGAGCTGGATGCTCTCGTGCCCCGAAGGGGGTCGGGCTTTGGTGACGCCCACGTCACGGAGAGGGTGATAAGCCAGCTTCTGACCGAAATGGACGGGCTGGAGAAGCTGGAGAACGTGGTGGTTATAGGGGCCACCAACAGGCCTGACCTGATAGATCCCGCCCTCCTGCGCCCGGGAAGGTTCGACAGGCTGGTCTACGTGCCTCCCCCGGACGAGAAAGCCAGGCTCGAAATCCTGAAGATTCACACCAAGAAGATGCCCCTGGCCAAGGACGTGAGCCTCGAGCAGCTGGCAAAGGAAACGGAGAACTACTCCGGCTCCGACCTGGCCGCCCTGTGCAGAGAGGCTGCCATGCTCGCCCTCAGGAAGGATATCAACGCCAAAGAGGTTACCATGGAGCACTTCCGCGAGACCATGAAGAAGGTCCGTCCCTCCCTCACCCCTGAAACAGAAGAAGTCTACCGTTCCTTCCTCACCCGCACCCGCAGCGAGATGAAGAAGGAAGCCACTCCTAGGATCTTTTACTGAGGAAGAAGGATGAGAACCTTCGTTGCCCTGGAGATAAGCGAGGAGGTACGGGAGAGACTGGAGAGGTTCCAGCGGAAACTCCTTCGGGGATGGGCCTCCCTCAAGCTGGTGGAGCCGGAGAACCTGCACCTCACCCTGAAGTTCCTGGGGGAGGTGGAGGAGGGGAGGTTGGGGGAGGTGGAGGAGGCCCTGCGGCGCGGGTGTTCGGGAGTTTTCCCCTTCACGATGGAAGTGAAGGGAACAGGGGTCTTCCCCAGTCCGCAGTACGTGAGGGTGGTGTGGGCCGGGGTGGGGGAGGGATGGGAGAAGGTCTCCTCCTTGCAGAGGGGCGTGGACAGGGAGCTGGGGAGGCTGGGCTTTCCCAGGGACCCGGAGTTCGTCCCACACCTGACGCTGGCAAGGGTGAAGAACGTGAAGAACAGGGGGGAGTTCCTGAGGGCGGTGGAGGAGGGAGGGAAGGAAGAGTTTGGAAGGATGGAGGTGAGGGAGGTCCATCTGAAGAAAAGCGTGCTCACGCCCAGGGGCCCGATTTACGAGGATCTCAGGACCTTTTCCCTGGGATGAGGTGGCGACCCAAGTTTGGTGGATAAATCCTGATGTGGGTGGATGTGCCGGTTGAGCACCAAATTAGATATCCACAAAAATGTACCACACTATACACCCGCCTTAGTTAATACAAAAACTTTGACTCAAATGGCTAAGGGGAGGATGAGAGGGGGGTTAACCAAACCCGCGTGGAGCTTATGGGGGTAGGGAAGAACCCGGAAGCACGGATTCTAAGTTCTTTGGGAGGGCGGGAGCGGGGAACGGGGGAGCGGGGTTAACCGGCATAAGGTGCCGGAGATGTCACAGCACCATAGTGTACTACCCTTTCCAGGAGAAACAGAACAGTCTGTACGTGTGCCCCCTCTGTGGTGGACCGGGGGCTGAACTTCATGCTCTAGCGGGCCAAGGAAGAAAGGGCGCACGGAAGATGATAGCGGTCCCGCCGAGACTCGCCTCCGAAAGGGTTTAAGGCACTATTTGACCATTTCCCCTTGGATCTTTTTTCGTCGACCAAAATTCGATATCCCTATAAATCCTGCGGATCGCTTTTCTGAGGGGTCCCGTTGAAGTACCGTTCTCTCTTCCTCCGGTTGGATGATGGTGGGCCCGCTGGGATTTGAACCCAGGACCTCCCGGTTATCAGCCGAGCGCTCTAACCATGCTAAGCTACGGGCCCAACCCCTCTTTTCCTCCCCCCTTAAATTTTTCACTCACCAGTCTCCGGAAAAGACGGTCCACCTCCTCCCGGGAGGGAAGTGCCTCCTGGGCCCCAACCCTAGTGGTGGCCAGGGCCCCGGCGCAGTTGGCCCATAGTACGGCCTCTTCCAGCGGTCTCCCGGAGGCCAGGGCTACGGCCAGAGCCCCGCAAAAGGCGTCCCCTGCACCCGTGGTGTCCTTCACCCTGACCTTCACCCCCTCCACCCTTCTACCCCCCTCTCCCGTCATGAGGTAGGAGCCCCTCTCCCCTAGGGTGATGACCACCGCCTCAGGACCTTTCCTCCTCAGCCTCTCCGCCAGGTCCCTCACCCTTCCCCTCCCCACTGCCCGACGGGCTTCCCCCTCGTTGGCCACCAACACGTCTATCCCCTTCCAAGCGCCCGGGGAAAGAGGCCTGGAGGGAGCCAGGTTCAGCACCTTCTTTTTCCCCTCCTCCGCAGCCACTTCCAGCGCCCTCTCCACCGTGGGCAGGGGCAGCTCCAGCTGGGTGAGGAGGAGGTCCGCCTTCCGGAGGACCGATCTCGCCCCTTCCACGTCCTCCACGCCACAGCCTTCGTCCGCCCCTGGGTATACCCCTATGAGGTTCTCCCCCCTCCTGTCCACGAAGATGAAGGCCATGCCTGAGGGTCTCCCGTTTACCCTGACGTGGGAGACCTCCACCCCGTTCCTCCTCAGGTTCTCCACCATTTTCTTCCCGTACTCGTCCCTCCCCACCCTTCCCACCATCCAGACCTTTGCCCCCAGCCTGGCGGCGGCCACCGCCTGGTTGGCGCCCTTCCCTCCCATCCCCATCCTCAGTTCTTTCCCCAGCAAAGTTTCGCCGGGATGGGGCAGCCTCTCCGTCCTCAGGAGGAGGTCCACGTGCAGGCTACCCACCACCGCTATCTTAGGGATCACTCCATCAGCCTCTCCAGGAAGAACCGCAGGAAACCTTTTCCGTCCACTTTCTCGCAGACCCTCGCCTCGTACCCCTCCCATTCCTCCCCGGGAAGAACAAAGCTCCTCCTGTCCACCACCGCCTGTCCTCTAGTGAGTTCCCCCCTGGTCTCCACCCTCACACGGTGCTTTCCCGTCCTGAAGAGTCCTGGCCTCAGCACGGCAGCCAGCGCCATGGGATCGTGCAGGGCCACCCGGCCGAACCTCCTCATCATCGGCTTCAGGAGTTCCGCCGCCAGTCTTGCTTCCCTAGTTTTGCCTCTTCTCAGCTCCTTGTACTCTTCCTCCGACAGCATGGCCGCGGGATCCATGGTCACGTCCAATCCCACGCAGAGGAGGGGGGCACCAGACCCGAGGACCAGATCGGCCGCTTCAGGGTCCACGTAAAAGTTGTACTCTGCCACGGGAGTAACGTTCCCGCACCCGTAGGCGGAGAGGCCGTAAGCCCCGCCCATCACCACCACTTTTTCCACCCTTCTGGCCATCCCCGGATGCTTCTGCAGGGCCAGGGCGAGGTTGGTGAGGGGGCCCGTGCACACCAGCGTCGTCTTTTCTCCCCTCTCCACCTCTTCGGCCATCACCTCCTCCGCCCTCCCTGGCAGGGGGCTGAGCCCTGGTTCGGGGAGGGGAAGGCCCCCCAATCCGTCCTGCCCGTGCACATGTTTGGCCGTGAAGAGCTCCCGGACCAGCGGACGGTCGCTGCCCATGACCACCGGAGGGGTTTCCAGGCCCAGGTACTCAAGAATCCTGAGGGCATTCCTGGTGGTCTTCTCCACCTCCACGTTTCCCGCCACGGTGGTGATGGCCCTGACCTCCAGCTCCGGGGATTTGAGGGCCAGGAGAAGGGCCAGTGCGTCGTCTATCCCCGGATCCATGTCCAGAAGCACCCTCTTTCCCATCCCATCCCCGGGGAGATCACTTCTTACCGCAGTACTTCAGGAACTCCTCCCAGACTTCCTTCCTTCTGCCTTCCTCCATCCGCTCGTAGTCCTCCACCGTCAGACCGTACCTCTCCCTCAAGAACTTGGAGAACCTGGTCCCCTGCAGGACCTGATAGATGAGGTAGCTGCGGTAGTTCTCGGGTATGCCTGCCATCAGCTTCCCCCCGCCTCGGCCGGTCCCTCCCCGGATACGGGGGTTCCCCTCCTGGGCCTTACGAGGAGCCTCCTGAGGGGTGAGAGGAGGTAAGCACCCCTCAGGAGCGCCAGCGCACACAACCCAGCGCAGAGGAGCAGGAGGGAGAGGGAGAAGGGGGAAGCGGAGAGGAGGTTGACCCTGCCCAGGAGGAGAACCAGATATGCGTTGAGGAGGACCCCCAGTCCAAAACTCACCGCCATCCTGGAGGGAAGATCGAGCTGCCCCTTCCCCGGATAGGCCACCAGGCTCAGCAGCAGGCCGGGTATGAGGAGGGCCAGCACGCCCGCCACTCCGTAGAGGAGGGTACCTATCACACCTTCCCTCCCACGCGTCTCTCTTAAGGTTTGGGGTGGGAAAGGGATGGGATGAGGAAGGACCTGGTGGTGGTGGGAGGGGGCCCCTGCGGCTGCTTCCTGGCCGAGAGGGTGGCTAGGAAAGGTTTTGAGGTGCTGCTGGTGGAGGAGCACGCTCAGATAGGAAAGCCCGTCTCCTGTGCGGGGGTGGTGGGGGTGGCGGGGATGAGGGAGCTGGGACTCAGGGCGGAAAAGTTCGCCCTCAACAAGCTCAGGAGGGGGCTGATCTTCTCCCCCTCAGGGGAGGTCCTGGAGCTGGACAGGGGAAGGACGGAGGCCCTGGTGCTGGACCGAAGCGCTTTCGACAGGCACCTGGCCGAGCGGGCCTCCGAGGCGGGCGCGGAGGTGGAGCTTGGAACGCGCTGCGTGGAGGTGAAAGGCAGGAGGAATCCGGTGGTGGGGCTGGCAGGGAAAAGGGAGGGCGAGGTGAGGACCAGGACACTGGCGGGGGCGGATGGACCCACTTCCACCGTGGCCAGGAGGAGCGGGATGATGGGCAGGAGGAGGTTCATCAGGTGCGTCCAGGTGGAAGTGAGGGCGGAGGCGGAGGCGGACACCGCGGAAGTGTACCTGGGAAGCTCGAGCGTGGGGCTGTTCGGGTGGCTGGTCCCTGCCGGCGACGTGGTGAGGGTGGGAACGGGGACTTTGAAGGGGGATCCTGGCAGGGGACTGCGCTCCCTTCTCAGGCTCCTCTCACCGCGCGTGAGGGGCGAACCGGGTAAGCTTTCTTTCGGTCTCATCCCCTACGATCCACCCAAACGCTTGGTGGGGGGGTCCGTTCTCCTGGTCGGGGACGCGGCCTGCCAGGTTAAGCCCCTCACCGGTGGAGGCATCTACCTGGGCCTCTCCTGTGCCCTCAGGGCCTCCGAGGCCCTCTCCCTTTCCCTGGAGAGGGGGGACCCTTCCCTGCTGAAGCTCTATCCCAGGGAGGTGGAGAGGAGCTTCGGGAGGGAGTTCGCAGTGGGGAGGAGGGTGAGGAAGCTCCTGCTCGCCCTCTCCGACGAGGAGCTGGATGCCCTGGTGAAGTGCCTGGCCGAGCCAAGGCTGCGGGAGGAAATCCTCAGGAAGGCGGACTTCGACCACCACCTCACCCTCCTGGACCCCTTCTTCCACAACCTGCCCCGCCTTCTGACTTCCCTGGGTCCTAGGGCCCTCACCAGGATGGCCCTCAAGGGGATGATCGGGCCCGACCTGAGAGAAGTTTGAAGAGCACGGCCTTTTGAGCGTGGAGCCTGTTCTCGGCCTGATCGAAGACCACGGAGTGGGGGCCGTCTATGACCTCGTCGGTAACTTCCTCCCCCCTGTGGGCAGGCAAACAGTGCATGAAGATCACCTCCTCGCTCGCCAGCGACAGGAGCTGTGAGTTCACCTGGAAACCCTGGAAGTCCCTCTTCCTCCTCTCCCTCTCCTCTTCCTTCCCCATGGAAACGAAGACGTCGGTGTACACCACTTCCGCTCCGGAGACCACCTCCTTGGGATCATGCCCTATCTCCACGCTTCCCCCGCTTTCCTCCGCCCTCCGCCTGGCCAGCTCCACCAGCTCCGCGGGGGGCTCGTAGCCCGGAGGAACGGCGGCTCGGAAGTGGCTGCCCAAAGTGGCGCACCCCAGCATCAGGGAGTTGCACACGTTGTTTCCGTCGCCCACCCAGGCCACCTTCAGGCCCTTCAGCTTCCCCTTCTGCTCCTGCATGGTCAGCAGGTCGGCGAGGGCCTGGCAGGGGTGCTGGAGGGGACTGAGGGCGTTGATCACGGGAATGGTGCTGTACCTGGCCAGCTCCACCAGGTTGTCGTGGGAGGAGACCCTGGCCACGATGCCGTGCACGTACCGGCTGAGGGTCCTGGCGGTGTCCGCCACCGTCTCCCCCCTGCTGAGCTGCAGCTCCTGGGAGCTGAGGAAGAGGGGCTTGCCGCCCATCTCGTGGACGGCCACCTCGAAGGAGACCCTGGTCCTGGTGGAGGGCTTCTCGAAGATCAGGGCCACGGTCTTGCCCCTGAGCTCCGAAGAGCTCCCCTTCTTTCTCCCCTTCTTGTATCTCCCGGCCAGTCTCAGGAGCTCCTCCACCTCCCTCCTGCTCAGGTCCTCCATTCCCAGCAAATCCCTCTTCATCCTCCCACCTTCCCCAGCAGCTCATCGAGGGTGGAGATCAGGGCATCCACGTGGGGCTCCTCCACGATCAGGGGAGGTAGGAACCTGAGGACGTTCCCCGCGGTCGCGTTGATCAGGAAACCCCTCTTCAGGGCCTCCTTCACCACCTCCTCCGCCCTTTCCTCCCCGTCCAGCTCCATCCCCAGCATGAGGCCCTTTCCCCTCACCTCCCTCACGCAGGGGTGGTCCTCCTCCAGCTCCTTCAGCCCCCTCATGAAGTACTCCCCCATCCTCTCCGCCCGCCTCACCAGCTTTCTCCTCTTCAGGATCCTTATCACCGTTAGCGCAGCGGTGCAGGCGAGGGGGTTTCCTCCAAAGGTGGCCCCGTGGTCGCCTGGCTGGAAGCTGTCCATCACCTCGGGGCGGGCGCCCGTGCACCCTATGGGAACCCCTCCCGCCAGCCCCTTGGCCAGCGTGACCACGTCGGGCTCCACCCCATAGTGCTCGCACGCGAACCACCTGCCCGTCCTCCCCACGCCCGTCTGCACCTCGTCCAAAATGAGGAGGGCCCCCCTCTCCTCGCACAGTTCCCTAAGGCCCCTGAGGAACTCGGGGGAAGCCACCCTCACGCCCCCCTCCCCCTGGATGGGCTCCACCATCACCGCCGCCGTGTCCCCGTCCACGGCCTTCTCCGCCGAGGAAAGGTCGTTGAAGGGGATGAACTGGAAGTTGGGGAGGAGGAGGGAGCGGAAGGGCTCCCGGTAAGAGGGCTTCCAGGTCGCGGAGAGGGCCCCCAGCGTCCTGCCGTGGAAGGAGTTTTCCGCTACCAGGATCTTCCTCCTCCGCGCGTGCTTCACCGAGAGCTTGAGGGCCGTTTCCACGCTCTCCGCCCCGGAGTTGGAGAAGAAGAACTTCCTCACCTCCCCGGGGGCTATCCGCGCCAGTTCCCTCCCCAGCTCCACCTGCTCCCTGATGTGCACCAGGTTGGTCATGTGGATGAGTCTCCCCGCCTGCCGGGAGATGGCCCTGCAGAGCTCCGGGTCGGCGTGCCCGAGCACGCTCACGGCCACCCCGGCCACGAAGTCAAGGTACCTCTTCCCCTTCAGGTCCCAGAGGAACATCCCCTTTCCCCTCACGAAGGCCACGGGCAACCGCTTGTAGGTCTGGGCTAGGTACTCCCTGTCCAGCCTGAAAACCTCCTCCATTCACTTCCCTTTCTCGATCATGGTCCCCGCCCCCCTGTCCGTGAGGAGCTCGAGGAGCAGGGCATGGGGCATCGTCCCCTGCAGGACGTGGGCCCTCTCCACCCCCCCTTCCACCGCCCTGATGCAGGCCTTGAGCTTGGGGATCATACCTCCCGTAACCACCCCCGAAGCCAGAAGGGATTTTGACTCCTCCACCGTGAGCTGGGAAATCAGGCTCCCCTCGTCCTTGGGGTCGCGGAGGATTCCCTTCACGTTGGTGAGGACGATGAGCTTCCTGGCGCCCATCACCACCGCCAGCTCAGCGGCCACGGTGTCGGCGTTGAGGTTCAGGCTCCTCCCCTCCTCGTCCACTCCCAGGGGGGAGAGCACGGGTATGTAGCCGTTGGAGAGCAGGAAGTTCACCATGTGCGGGTCTATCCTCTCTATCTCCCCCACGAACCCCAGATCCACCTGCACCTTCTCACCGTCGGGTGTGGTCACCTCCCTGATCTTTCTCGCCAGAATCATCTTCCCATCCATCCCGGAAATTCCCACGGCCTTTCCCCCGTGCTTGTTTATCCCCAGCACGATCTCCGTGTTGAGCTTCCCCACCAGGTACTTGTGCAGGATCTCTATGGTCTCCCGGTCGGTCACGCGCAGCCCCGCCACGAACTCCGGCTCCTTTCCCGCCTTCTTCATCTCCCTGGTAATCTCCGGGCCTCCCCCGTGCACCAGCACGGGCTTCATCCCCACGTAGTGCAGGAGGACCACATCCTGGAGGAGGGAATCGAGGGTCTTTTTCTTCTCCATGACCTCACCCCCGAGCTTTATCACCATCGTCTGCCCGTGAAAGCGCCTGATGTAGGGCAGGGCCTCCAGCAGCACGCTGGCCTGATCCTGCAGCCTATCACCCGGTCCTCTTCTACTCCTCCCCTTTATTTAAAGGTGGGTCCTCACGTTCGGTACCGGGAGTTGATCCTCACGTAGCCGTGGCTCAGGTCGCATCCCCAGGCCGTGGCCTCCTCCTCCCCCTCCCCCAGGTCTATCTCGAAAATGATCTCGCTGGCTTTCATCACTTCCACGGCCTCAGGAAGCTCTGGGCCGCCGAGGGGCTTGCCCCTTTCCACCAGCGTGGCCTCCCCCCTCCTGCTTTTCACCTTCAGGGTGAGCCTGCTTGGATTGAAGCGCGCTCCTGAGTACCCCAGCGCGGCCACCACCCTCCCCCAGTTGGGATCTCCTCCGAAGAGCGCCGCCTTGAGCAGGTTGGAGCCAGCCACGGCCATGGCTGCTTTCCTGGCCTCCCCCCTCCTCGCGCCCTTCACCCTCACCTCCATCATCCTGGTGGCCCCCTCGGCCCCCTTCACGATCATCTTAGCCAGTTCCGTGAGGACGAAGTCCAGGCCGCGCTGGAAGTTCCTGTCGCCCCTCAGCTCCCCGTTTCCCGCCCTTCCGCTGGCCATCACCAGAACCATGTCGTTGGTGCTGGTGTCGTTGTCCACCGTGATCATGTTCAGGCTCCTGTCCACGGAGGCCTGGAGGGAGGACCGGAGGAAGAGGGGGTCCACCCTGGCGTCGGTGGTCAGAAAGACCAGCATGGTGGCCGTCCTCAGCCTGGGGCGTATCATGCCCGCCCCTTTGGCCATCCCCGCTATGGTGACGGGGACACCATCCTCCGTCTCCACGTGCACGGCCACCTCCTTGGGGGAGCGGTCGGTGGTGAGGATGGCCCGCGCGGCCGAGCGGGAGGCCTCCCTGGAAGGGGAGAGTCTGGCCACGGCTTCCCTTATCCCCGCCTCCACCTTCTCCATGGGGAGGTAGGTCCCTATCATCCCGGTGGAGGCCACGCCCACCTGATGGGCTTTGAGGCCCAGAAGCTCCGCCGTCAGCCCAGCCATCCTGGCCGCATCCCTCAAACCCCTCTCCCCCGTGAAGGAATTGGCACAACCCGAGTTCGCCACGACCGCCCCCAGCCTGCGCTCCCTGCGCAGGTGCCTCATGGTGAGGATGACGGGGGCCGCCTTGACGGTGTTGGTGGTGAAGGCACCCGCGGAGGGGACGGGACCCTCCTCGCAGCTCAGGAGGGCGAGGTCCAGACCCTTGGAGCGCACCCCCGCCCTCACCCCCGCCGCCAAGAAGCCCTCCGGCTCCGTGATCCCTCCCCTCAGCCTCTTCAGTTCCATCCTCTCACGGACGCATGGGGAGGGCCTCCAGTCCCTTCGTCTCTTCCATCCCAAACCTCAGGTTCATGTTCTGAACGGCCTGTCCGGAGCCCCCCTTCATGAGGTTATCGATGGCGGAAACCACCACCACCCATCTCCCCTCCTCCGAAACCTCCAGGCCTATGTCGCAGTAGTTGGAGCCCACCACGTAGTTGAGCTCGGGAAGACCCTCCACCACCCTCACGAAGGGCTCACCTGAGTAAAACTCCCTGTAGACCCTCAGCAGTTCCCCTCTGGAGGTCTTCTCCCTGAGGAAAACGTGGGACGTGCAGAGAATCCCCCTCACCACGGGAGCCAGGTGAGGCGTGAAGCACACATCCACCCTTCCTCCCGCCAGTCTCTCCAGCTCCTGCTTTATCTCGGGCAGGTGGCGGTGGCTGGTGGCTGAGTAGGCGCTGACGTTCTCCCCGCAGACGGGATGGTGCAGGTTCTCCCTCAGCCCCCTCCCGGCCCCGGAGGTGCCGCTTATGGCATCCACCACCACCCGGTCGAACTCCACCAGCCTCCCCTTTATCAGGGGAGCCAGGGCCAGGATGGCCGCGGTGGGGTAGCACCCCGGGTTGGCAATCAAGTCGGCCTTTCTTATCTCCTGCTTGTGGAGCTCCGGGAGACCGTAGACCCCCTTCACTCCGGGGCTCTCGTGCTTGGTGTAGTATTTCTCGTAAACCCCCACGTCCTCGAACCTGTAGTCGGCACTGAGGTCCACCACTTTGGCCCCCCCCTTCAGGATCCTGGGGACTACCTTCATCGCCACGCCGTTGGGAGTGGCCATGAAGACCAGGTCCGACTCGGAACCCAGCCTGTCGTAATCCGGTTTCATCACCCTTCCCTCCCCCACCACGCCCGAGAGATGAGGGTGCACATCCGCGAGGCGCGCGCCCGCGTGCTCCTCTCCGAACACTCCCACCACCTCCACCTCAGGGTGCCTCAGGAGGAGCCTGAGGAGCTCCCCTCCCGTGTATCCCGCCACCCCCACCAGGGAAACGCGGATCATCCCCTCATCCTCTGGATCCTTCCGTCCAGGCCATGGAACTTGGTGACGGAGGCCGACATCCTCTGGTCGAAACCCTGCAGGTGGAAGGACACTCTCTCCCTGTCGTAGAGGGAGTGGGGCGAGGATCTGCCCACCACCTGCGCCCTCCCCGGCAGGAGCTCCACCTTCACCTCGCCCGTGACCCTGCGCTGGGTGGCCTCTATGAAGGCCTCCAAATCCTCCCGGAGGGGATCGAACCATCTACCCCCGTAGACCATCTCGCTCCACTTGCGGTCCATCCGCTCCTTGACTGCCAGCTCCTCACGGGTGAGGACCAGGGCCTCCAGGGCCCTGTGGGCCTCCAGGATCACCGTGGCGGCCGGGGCCTCGTACACTTCCCTAGCCTTCAGGCCCAGGATCCTGTCCTCCATCACGTCTATCCTTCCCACACCATAGGCACCTGCCAGCAGGTTGAGCTCCCTTATCAGCCTTACCCCCTCCGTGCGCTCCCCGTTCAGGAAAACCGGCACCCCCCCCTCGAAACCCAGCGTCACAAGGGTGGGCTCCTTGGGGGCCTCGGCGGGGCTCCGGGTGAGCTGGAAGGCCTCCTCGGGAGGGGGTCGGGAGGGATCCTCCAGCTCTTTTCCCTCGACGGACCTGCCCCAGAGGTTCTCGTCCACGCTGTAGGGGGTGGAGGGGAAGGGGAGACCGCACTTCCCCAGGTATTCTACCTCCGCCTCCCTCGTAAGATTGAGCTCCCTGATGGGAGCGATGATGCGCAGCCCCGGCGCCTGGGCGGAAAGAGTCAGGTCAAACCTGAACTGATCGTTGCCCTTCCCGGTGCATCCGTGGGCCACCGCTTCCGCCCCTTCCCGCAGGGCTATTCTGGCCAGCCAGCTGGCGGTTGGGTATCGGGCCAGGGAAATGGAAAGGGGGTAACCCTCGTAGCATCCGTTGGCCTTCACGCTCCTGAACACGTATTCCCTCACGAACTCCTCTTTGGCATCGACGTACACATGCTTAGCCGCTCCCAGCTTCCTTGCCCTCTCCTCCGCCACCCGGAAGAGTTCAGGTCTCTGGCCCACGTCCACGATCACGGTGATGACCTCTGCGCCGTACTTCTCCTGAAGGAGTTTCAGGCAAGCACACGTGTCGAGCCCGCCGCTGAAGCCCAGCACGACTTTCATGCGAACAACTTTTCTGCCCGTGCCCAAATATAGGCTTTGGGGAAAGCGGTGGCGTGAAAAGTTTTTATGGCGCTGGGAATACTCTCACCTGTACAACCTCAGAGGGAGTGTCTAGACGAAGAGGCGTCCAAAAACCGTCGGCGACAGGATGTATGTGATGGTTACCCTGCAGGGGGACCTGGGCAAGAGAGCGGGAACTGGAAGCGTGAGGGTCCCCATAGACAACGAGGAGACCCTTGACTCCCTCCTGATGAAGCTGGGGAGGAGGCACCCTAGGGTGGTGGAGAGCGTGCTGGACCCAACCACGGGCGAGCTCAGCGACAGCTACCAAGTGCTGCTCAACAACCGGCCGGTGAGACGCATTCCCGGCATCCACACCAAGCTCAAACACAAGGATGAGGTGACGATCTCCCCCCTCCCGGAGGGGGAGAAGACCCAGGAAACTCCCGCTGCCGCGTAGGACGGTGGCTGCTTGAAGGTGGTGGGGCTGGTGGGGCTGCAGGGCGCAGGCAAGACGGAGGTGGCAAAGGTGGCCCTTTCCCTAGGCATTCCCTGCCTGCGCATGGGGGAGGTGGTGATTGCGGAAACCAGGAGGCTGGGGCTGGAGGTCAACGAGGAGAACGTGGGGAAGGTGGCCAGCAGGCTGAGGGAGATGGGGGGAAAGGGGGCGGTGGCCAGAATGTGTCTTCCCATCATAAGGGAAAAACTGAGGGAAAGGGGCGTGGTGGTGGTAGACGGGATTCGCTCTCTTGAGGAAGTGGAGGAGTTCAGGAAGGCCTTCGGGAGGGACCTGCTGGTGGTGGGTGTGTGGTCCAGTCCCCTCCTCAGATACTCCAGGATCTCCTCCAGGAAAAGGGAGGACGACGCCGGCGACTACGAGCGCTTCCTGCAGAAGGAGAGGAGGGAACTGGAGTGGGGGGCTGGCAACGCCCTAGCCCTCGCCGACCGCCTCCTCCTCAACGAGGGCACCCTGGAGGAGCTCAGGACGAAAGCCGAGGAACTCTTCAGGGGGATGCTGAGGGATGAGGGTCTCGGTGGAGGCTGAGGTGAGGCCGAGCGAGGACCCCTCCAAGGTGGAGAGGGCCGTGAAGAACCTCTTCCCCTCCCTCCCTCTGGAAAGGGCGGAAGGGAGGGTGAGGGGAAGCTCCGAGGACCCGGGGGTGCTCTCCCACCTCAGGGACCTCCTGCGCCTCCAGGCCATCAGGGACTCCTCCAGGAACTACCTCCTCAGGGGCAGGGGGGAGGGAAGGCTGGAGTTCTGGCTCAACAAACAGGCGGCCTTCGTGGGAAAAGTCAGCTTCACGGAAGGCGAAACGCCTCTGGGGCCCATCAGGGTGGTGGTAGAGACGAAGAGCCCTGAACTGGTGCTGGACTACCTCGCCCCTAGGACTAAGGAAGGCAGGGCCCTCAGAGAGGTCTCCCTGGAGGAGGTGAGGAAGGGGGCCTAAAGAACCCCCAAGAGAAGACCCAGCGCAAAGTACCCCAAGACGTTGTAGCCCTCCAGCAGGAAAATCCGCACCAGCAGCTTTCCCCCCTTTCCCCTCAGGAAGGGCCATGGGGTCTTTCCCCTCCACATGAGGAGGACCTCCACAGGGCCACCCAGGAGCACCCCGAGGAGGAAGAGGGAAAGGGCCCTCAGGGCCCCCAGCCACCTGCCCAGCAGGAAGCCGGCGGGCAGATAGCCCACCCACCTCTCCAGCATGGCCAGCTTAGCGTGGGAGCGCGGGACCAGGACCCCTTTCTCGGCGTAGTAGCGCAGGATTTTCTCCATGGCGAGGAGGTCCACTACCGGCAGAAACCACAAAAGCAGGACACCCTCCTGCTTCCAAGAGCCCATCTAAACCCCCGGCAGCGGCACCTCCAGCGACATCAGGTCCTCAGCCACCATCGTGTTGGGGAAGATCTTCCTTGCCTGCTCCAGGAGGGGGGTGGCCTCCTGGTACCTGGGGCTCAGGTGGGTAAGAACCAGCAGCTTCACCCCTGCCTCCTTCGCCACCCAGGCGGCCTCGGAGGAAGTGGAGTGCCCCCCTTCCCTCGCCTTCTCCAGGTGCTCCTCTCCGAACATGGAATCGTGGATGAGCACGTCGGCCCCGCTGGCGAGGGCCACCGTATCCTCCGACGGCCTGGTGTCAACGGCGTACACCACCTTCCTGCCAGGAAGGGGGGGACCAAGCACCTCCTCCGGTTTAACCTCCCTCCCCCCCGGGAGGGGTACGGACTTTCCGGCCTTGAGGAGGGAAAAGGCTGGACCCGGGGTCACGCCCAGCTCCACCGCCTTCTCCGGATCGAGCCTCCCGGGCCTGGGAAACTCCTCGAGGGAAAAGACCAGGCCCGCCACTCCATGGACGGTGGGGGAGGTCAGGAGGCGGTAGCCGCTCCTCCTCACTTCCTCCCCCCCCTTGAGCCCCCTCACCCTCACCTCAAATTCCAGGGTGTAGTGGGGCAGCCCCACGAGGGTCCTTATCCTCTCTTCCTCCCCCTGCGGGACGTAGACCTCAAGGGGACGGACCCTCCCGAAGAGCGACATCGTCTGCAGCAGCCCTGCCAGCCCCAAGAAGTGATCACCGTGGAGATGGGAGATGAACACGGCATCCACCTTGAGGGGGCTGAGGCCTGCCCTCATCATCTGAGCCTGCGTTCCCTCCCCGCAGTCGAAGAGGAGGAGTTCACCCCCCCTCCTGACGGCGAGGCAGGGGAGGCTCCTGGAAGGGGAAGGAATGCTCCCGCCCGTCCCCAGAAAGCTCAGGGTGAGGTTCAGGCTTTCACCTCCTGAAGACGTAAATCCTCCTGGTGAGGCTCCGGTGGACCCTCTGCTCGTACCTTCCCCTCTCCTCCAGCCCAGCCTCCATCGCCATCTCGGCCAGGTCCAGCTCGGAGGGAGAAGTCACACACATGTGCCCCCCCTTCTTCAGGGCATCCGCCAGGACGGGGAGGGCCCTCCGGTAGAGCTCTTCCAACC
This sequence comes from uncultured archaeon, assembly GCA_938074535.1. GTDB lineage: Archaea > Hadarchaeota > Hadarchaeia > Hadarchaeales > WYZ-LMO6 > WYZ-LMO6. The sequence goes on along the minus strand of CALJER010000016.1, from coordinate 54,655 downwards.
CCCTCTTCCAGGTGCTGGCCTGTCTTCCATAGGGGGGGTCGGTGACCACGCTCTCCACCCTCCTACCCCTCCACTCACAGGCATCGCCCACCCTCAACCTGAAATCCCTCACTCCGTAGCCCTCCAGGTTCATCCTGGCCTTCTCCACCATCTCCGGGTCCAGGTCCACCCCCACCACCTTTATCCCCATCAGCCCGGCCTCTATGAGGATGCCCCCCACCCCGCAGAAGGGGTCCAGCAGGGTGCCGCCCCTGGGAGTTCTGGCGAGGTTCACCATGCATCTGGCCAAGGCGGGGGAGAGGGTGCTGGGATGGAAGGCCATGCGGTGCTTGGGCCTCCTGCTCCCCATCTGGCCCCTGGCGGTGGAAGCAAGTTTCATCCCCACCACCCCCACTCCCTCGGTTAGGGCTATGGAGAGCTCCACCTCCGGCCTCTCCAGATCCACCCTGAATCCCACCTCCCTCCTCAACATGTCCGCCACCTCCCTCGAAAGCTTTTCCCTCCCCACCTGCGGGGAGGACCTCCTCACCCGCCTCACCCTCACCGCAAAGGTCTTCCCGTGCGGTATCAGGTCCAGCGCATCGCTGCTCGCCACCGCCTCCAGCAGCTCCTCCACCTTGGAGGTGCAGAGATGCGCCCACACCTCATGGGACATCCCCAGCCTGGAGGCCACCCGCACGGGATCGGCCTCTGTTTCCACCACCAGCACCTGGTCGAAGGCCTCCAGCACCCTGGCCGTGGCTCCCTCCGCCTCCAGGGCCCCCAGGACCTCCGCCCTAGGGAGCTGCGGATGCTCTCCGGAGAGGAAGAAGACCAGCCTCACATCCTATCCAGCTACGGGGAGGCTATAAAACTCAAGAAAGGCGTGCCTGCCTGAGACCTTCCACGATGACGGGAGCCACCGAAACCAAGCTGTGGGAGTTTTCTATGGTGTTGGTTCCCACCACCCTCTCCACGCCCGCGTCCTTCATCTTCTGCAGTGCGTTTCCCGAGAGCACAGGGTGGGTGCAGGCCGCGAAAATCCTTCTGGCCCCGCACTTCTTCAAAATCTTGGCCGCCTCCGCTATCGTGCCTCCCGTGCTTATGATGTCGTCTATGATCACCGCGTCCCTGTCCCTTACCCTGAGCTCCTTGCCCGAGGTCACCACCAGCTCGGGGGTGAGCCTTTCCTTCTTCAGGGATTCAAAGGAGGCTCCGAGCTCCTCGGCCGCCCTGCTGGCTTGCTGGACGGCCTTTTCGTCGGGACCCAGGAAGAGGGGGTCCCTGAGGCCCATTCCCCTGAAGTACCTACCCAGGAGGGGGGCGGCCGTAACATTTTTCACGGGGACGGAAAAGTGCGAGAGGGACTCCCTTTCGTGGATGTCCACCACTACCACCTCCTCCGCCCCGGCTTTCTCTATGAACCTGCAGACAAGCTTGAGGCTGAGGGCCTCACCCTTCTTGAAGATCTTATCCTGGCGGGCGTACGCCAGATAGGGAACCACGGCCCTCAGACTGCGGACATCCTGCTCGGAGGCTGCCTCCAGCAGCAGGAAAAGCTCCATCAGGTTCTGGTTCTGGGGAGGAGGCGTGGACTGCACGACCACCACCTCCTCACCTGAGAGGTCCTCCGGTATCCTTACGTACAACTCACCGTCAGGAAAGGACTTGACCTCGGGTTGGGAGAGCCTGCAGTTGAGCTCCCTCGCTATCTCCCAGGAGAGCTTCCTGGAGGCCGAACCCCCAACCACGATCATCTCGCTCAAGTCTTTCCTTGAGAGCATTTTATAAATGTATGTCCCCACCGGTGAATGGGGGATGTGGAGAATCCTCAGGCCGGATGCTTTTTCCGTGCTGGGTGACGAGAAGGCCAGGAGATCCTTCCCCAGGTACTTCAGGGTGCTGAGGGGGGAACTCCCCCCGAGGTTCCAGGTGTGCAAGAGGGTGCCCGCCCCCTTCGATCCCTCCTGGAAAACGGAAGAACTCTGGAGGCTCCACGGCCTCTGCCTGGAGGACTTCAGGAAACTCCTGAGCCTTGTGGACGGGGGAAAGTTGAAACTGGAGGAGATGGAGAAGCCCGCATCCTCCCTCCTAGACCTCAAGGTGGAACTGGCAAGGCGCCTCCTTTCCTCCTGCCGGCTCTGCGAGCACCGGTGCGGTGTCAACAGGCTCGAGGGGGAAAGAGGGTTCTGCGGAGTGGGCAGGACTAGACTGGCCTCCGAATTCATGCACTACGGAGAGGAGAGCGTGCTGGTCCCTTCCTACACCGTCTTCTTCTCCGGCTGCACCTTCCGGTGCTGCTTCTGCCAGAACTGGGACATCTCCCAGTACCCGGAGGAGGGGGAGGAGCTCTCCCCTAGGGAGCTTTCCTCCCTCATCTCGGATGCCGAGAGGCACGGAGCTAGGAACGTGAACTTCGTGGGGGGTAATCCCGATCCCCATCTCCTCTTCATCCTGGAGACCCTGAGGGAGTACGGGGGGCGTTTGAGCTCGGTCTGGAACTCCAACATGTACTACAGCTCCCAGAGCGCGGAGCTCCTGAAGGGTACACAGGATATCTATCTGGCGGACTTCAAGTGGGGGAACGATTCCTGCGCCCGCAAGTACTCAGGCATATCCAGGTACTGGGAGACCGTGACGAGGAACCACCTCACCGCCCGCTCAGACGCCGAACTCCTCATCCGCCACCTCGTGATGCCCGGGCACCTCGAGTGTTGTACTTTCCCCGTCCTCCGGTGGATAGCGGAGAACCTGGGGAGGGAGGTGAGGGTGAACGTGATGGCCCAGTATCGTCCCTGCTACATGGCGGGGAAGTATCCTGAGATAAACCGCTTCCTCAGCCCACAGGAGTTCAAGAGGGCTGTGGAGGAGGCAGAGGAGCTGGGGCTCAACCTGGAGCCCTGAGGCCCTTCGAAACGCTTATTTTTTCGGCTGGTGATTTCAAAATGAACAAGAGCATGGCAAAAAAAGAGGAAGAGCCACGTAGCGTGCGCGGCCTGCTTACCGAGATGAAGAACACTTCGGACTGGATGATGGACCTGGCCCGCGCCTCCCTCCTGTTCGAAGACCGAGAGCTGGCGGAGAGGGTGAGGGAGCTGGAGCTGAAGATGGACAAACTCATGTATAAGATACGCGCCGTAGCGGTGCTCGCCGCGCGCAACGCGGAGGAGGCGAGGAAAATCGCGGGAGTGCTGCAGATAGCCAGCGCGGCGGAGGCCCTCTCCAACTCCACGGGGGACATGGTGGACTTGGTCCTGAGGGGGATGGAGACCCATCCGGTGGTGAAGAAGGCCATCCTGAGGTGTGAGGAGAGGATTTCCAAAGTAACGGTGGGGGAGGGATCGGCTCTTCTCCACAAAAAGCTGGAGGAGCTGGAGCTTCCCTCCAGGATAGGAGTAAGAATCCTGGCGGTGAGGAGGGAAAGGGAGTGGCACGTTCCCCCCTCCCCCGATACTGAACTCAGGGAGGGGGACCTCCTGGTGGTGAGGGGTCCGGAGGGGGGAATCTCCGTGCTACAGAGGCTAAGCGGCTTCAAGAAAAGCCAGACGGAGGGAAAGGAGAGGCCCTCCAAGCTGGAGCGGGAGCTGGCCCAGATGTACGACCTCAGCAGCATGATGGTGGACCTAGCCTACTCCTCTGTTCTCCTCAACTCCAAAGAGCTGGCGGAGGAAGTCAGGAAGCTGGAGGAAAGATTCGACAAGCTGAACTATCGGATGTGGCTGGAGACCCTGAGAACAGGCAGAGAGGAACAGGACCTCAAGAAGCTGAACAGTCTCCTGCAGGTGGTGAAGTGCTTGGAGAAAATCTCTGACGCGGCGGACACCATTGCCGATGTGGTGCTGAGGGGGGAGGAGATGCATCCCGTGTTCGCGGAAGCCCTCTCGAGGGCCGACGAGCAGGTGGCCAGGTTCAGGGTGGAAGGAGGCTCCAGACTGGAGGGGAGGAGCCTGGGTCAGCTGAACCTGGAGACGAGCGTGGGGGTGGACGTGATGGTGATAGAGAGGGGAAAGAAGTACTTGCTGGAACCTGGGGTAAAAAAGAAACTGAAGGCGGGGGACTGGCTGGTGGTTAGGGGGACCTACCGGGCCCTGAAGAGGTTCGGGGAGATGTGCAAGGCCGAGAAGGCCTTTGCTCCAGAGCAAGAAGTGCCACCCTCTCCAGCACCAGCTTCTGGGCCCCCAGTTTCCTGACCATCCCGCCTGGAAGCGAGAAGACCTCCGAGAGGACCCTCACCTTGAAAGGGAAGAGCTCCACCACGCCGTCTTCCCTCTTTATGCCTGTTTCCTGCAGGATCCTCTCCAGGGCTTCTTCCACCGCCTCCCTTTTCTCCCCCACCGAGACTAGGGCCACCGTGCGCGTGCCTTCCCTCAGGCCCACCTTCTCCAGGGCCCTCCCTATCTGTCTCTCCCCCGCTGTCCAGCACGCCAGCTCCATAGACAGGGTGTCGGTGAAACCGGAACCTCTCAAATGGGCGAGGAGGGCCAGCCTACCCGCGTGGGCGAGGTGGGCGAAACCCGCCACCTTGGCGGCGTCGAAGAGCTGGGAAACCGTTCCCACTTCCGAATCCACCTTCCTTACCTTCTTCAGCACCTCATCCACCGGGAGTGGACCCATCCTCCCCCCCGCCAGACCCAACCACCTGCGGGGCTCCGGTAGCTGAAGGGTGGTGAACTCCATCAAACCTCAAAATAGTAATAGTCACGCCCACCAGTTTAATCCTACCGACCCCTTCAGCGAGGGGTGATGAGGCGGATATATAACCATGAAAGGCGAAGGCGGGAGGGGCAAGGGCATGCTCGGCTGCAGGTTCGGCCTGTATTCGTCGAAAGCCCGAAGCAGTGAAGCTCCCTCCGGAAGCTGGGGGTAGTTCAAGAATGGTCGCGGCTCGGAAGGTGAAGGTGAAGGAACTGCTTGAGGGTGAGTACCTTTCCTCAGAGGAGGAGGCCCCGTACCTGATCACTCCGTGGGGGGAGAAGGTCTCCAGGGCAAGGGTGATGGGAACGGTGGTGAATAAATGGGTGAGGGAAGACGGTGGGTACTGTACCGTTCACTTGGACGATGGCACGGGAGTGATCTCGCTGAGGGGCTGGGGGGAAACCGTGAGGGAACTCGATGAGCTGAAGGTGGGGGACTTGGTGGATGTGATAGGGGGCATCAGGGAATACCTGGGCGAAAGGTACCTCAGGCCCTACCTCCTGCTGAAGGTCAAGGATCCCAACTGGGAGGTGGTGAGGGAGCTGGAAATCCTGCTGAACAGGAGAAAAGCCCTGGCCAGAGGCATCAGACCAAAGCCTGCCCTGAAGCCGGGGGCGGAACCTCAGGAGGGCCCGGTGGAAGAGGTGGAGAGGGAGGAAATAGAGCTGGAGCTCCTAGGGGTGCCCGAGGAGCTGAAAAAGAAGGCCCTGCTGGCCCTCGAAAGGCTCGACAGGGGGGAGGGGGTGGGGGAGGAAGAGCTGGAGAAGGAGCTTGGAGTGGGGAGGAAGGAGGTGGAGGACCTCCTGCTCGTTTTGATGGACGAGGGGGAGGTATTTGAGGTGAGGGCAGGAAAATACCAGAGGGTGAAATGAGTGGATAAGTACCAAGAGTGGCTGGAGAAAGCCCTGCAGAACCTTCCCAGGGTGGAGTCAGACAGGGAGAGGCTCAAGATACCGGAGCCGGAGGTGGTCACCGCAGGGACTAGAACCGTGCTCAAGAACCTCAAGGCCATAGCTTCCGTTCTCAATAGGGAGCCCGAGCACCTCATGAAGTATCTCCTCAGGGAGCTGGGGGCGGCGGGCAGCTCGGACGGGTCTCAGGCCCTCTTTCAGGGAAAGTTCACTTCCTCTGTGGTGAAGGGGAGGATAGAGAGGTACGTGGAGGAGTTCGTGAAATGCAGGAGCTGCAACAGGCCTGACACCAGGCTCGTGAAGCAGGGAAGGATCTACATCATGAGGTGCGAGGCCTGCGGTGCCAGGACCTCCGTGAGGAACATCTGATGCCGGAGCTCCGGGTGAGGAAGGTGGGTGAGGAGGTGCTGGTCACGGTGTGCGACGCAGAGCTGCTGGGAAAGGAGTTTAAGGAGGGGGAGATAAGGTTGAAGGTGAGCGAAGAGTTCTACCGCGGGAAAGAGGCCACCGTGTCGGAGTGCTTGAAGGCCATGAGGGAGGCCACCATAGGTAACCTGGTGGGCTCCATCGTGGAGGACGCGGTGAGGGAGGGCCTGATCGATCCAGGATGCGTGCTCAGGGTCCAGGGGATAGCTCACGCCCAATTCGTCAGGATGTGAAAGGGTTAATAACCCGTACATCCGGGGGAATAAAGCATGAAGGAAATCACGGGTGCGGCCGCCCTCGTCTCCGCCCTCAAGAGCGAAGGGGTGAGGCACATCTTCGGAATCCCAGGGGGGGCCATCATCCCCGTCTACGATGTGCTCTACGAGGAGCCCTCCGTCAGGCACATTCTGGTGAGGCACGAACAGGCAGCCGCCCACGCCGCCGACGGTTATGCCAGGGCCCTGGGGAAGCCTGGAGTGTGCATGGCCACCTCCGGTCCGGGGGCCTGTAATCTGGTGACCGGCATCCTCAACGCCTATATGGACAGCTCACCCGTGGTGGCCATCACGGGTCAGGTCCCCACCTCCTTCCTGGGGACCGACGCCTTCCAGGAAGCCGACCTCCTCAGCCTCATGCTCCCCATCACCAAGCACAACTTCCTGGTCAAGAGCGTGCAGGAGCTGGTGGAGGCCGTGAGAAAGGCCTTCCAGATCGCCATGGCGGGCAGACCGGGGCCCGTGCACATCGACCTCCCCAGGGATGTTCAGACCTCCAAGGCCGAGGTAAAAATCCCGGCGGAAGTCCTGAGAAGGAGGAAGGAAAGGTACGAACCAGATCCGCACCGGGTGGAGGAAGCCGTGAAGCTCATAGAGGAAGCGGAGCGCCCGGTCCTGTTCGCGGGAGGAGGGGTAATCTGGTCCGGGGCCTCCCCCGAGCTGGTGGAGCTGGCCGAGCTCCTGGGTGCTCCTGTGGTGACCTCCCTCATGGGCAAGGGGAGCATACCGGAGGACCATCCCCTTTCCCTGGGGATGCTTGGCATGCACGGGAGGAGGGCCGCCAACCTCGCCGTGACCGAATGCGACCTGCTGATAGGGGTAGGTGTGAGGTTCAGCGACAGGTCCACGGGCGACGCCAGGCACTTCGCCCCCAAGGCCAAGATCATCCACATCGATGTGGATTCAGTGGAAATAGGAAAGCTGGTGAGGGCGGATGTCCCGATAGTGGGGGACGCCAAGCGCACCCTCAGGGAGATTCTGAAGGCCCTCAGGGCCAGGGCCAAGAGGGGGGTGAGGTCGGAGTGGAGGGAGAGGATCCTGCAGATGCGCCGGGAGTTCGCTCCCAAAATGGACTACGACGATGTCCCCCTGAAGCCGCAGAGGGTGATAAAGGAGATCATGGAGGTGCTGGATGAGGATTCCGTGGTGGTGACGGAGGTGGGGCAGTGCCAGATGTGGGCCGCCCACTACTATACCGTCAGGGGACCCAGGAAGTTCATCTCCTCCGGGGGACTGGGCACCATGGGATTCGGCTTCCCCGCTTCGCTTGGGGCGAAAGTTGCCCTTCCGCACACAAAGGTGGTGGACGTGGCGGGAGACGGCAGCTTCCTCATGAACTCGCAGGAGCTGGCGACGGCGGTGGAGAATGAAATCAACGTGGTATGCTGCATCTTCGACAATTCCTACTTGGGAATGGTGAAGCAGTGGCAGGACCTCTTCTACGGGGGCAGGAGATCCCAGACCTACCTGGGAAAGAGCCCTGACTTCGTGAAGCTGGCTGAAGCTTACGGTGCCTGGGGGGATAGGGTAACCAGGCCAGGGGAGATGGCCCCCAAACTGAGGGAGGCCCTGAAATGTGGGAAGCCGGCCGTTCTGGATGTGGTGATAGACCCAGAGGAACACGTGCTTCCGATGGTTCCCGCGGGGGGAAAACTGGACCAGATGATCGTGGGTGACTGAGATGAGAACCAGAATCTTCTCCGTGCTCTGCGAAAACGTGGCGGGTGTGATGATGAGGGTGTCCAGGTGCTTCACCCGCAGGCAGATCAACATGGATTCCATCACCGTGGGCATAGAGCCCTCAGGCCTGGCCCGCATCATCATCCTCTTCCAGGCGGACGACAAAATGACCGCCTTCATGAGGAAAATTCTCCTCAGGCTGGAGCCCATCCTGGAGGTGCAGGTGCTGGAGCCTGAGAACAGCATAGCCAGGGAGATCTGCCTTTTCAAAACTAGGAAGCTCGAGGAGGAGGAGATGTCTGAGACCATAAGGCTCGTCCAGTCCGCTGGAGGGAAGGTGCTGGAGATAAGGGAGGGAAGCCTCATAGGGGAAATAGGCGGGAACCATGAGGAGGTGGAGCGCCTTCTCTCCTCGCTGGGTCAGGGGATGCTGAAGGAGGTAGCCCGCTCCGGACAGGTCTACCTCTCGAGAAACAACAGGGGTTCCTCCTGATTCCAGCGAGCTTTATAAGTCTTCCTCTCCTAGAAGCTCGACGAGCACCATGCCCAAGGTTTACCTGGACCAGGACGCGGACCTGGGCTGGATAGAGAACAGGACCATAGCCGTGATAGGCTACGGGAACCAAGGACATGCCCAGGCCCAGAACCTCAGGGATTCTGGATGCAGGGTCATCGTGGGGGCCAGGAGGGGCTCCAGCTGGCAGAGGGCGGAGAGGGACGGTTTCGAGGTTTACGAGATCGGGGAGGCCTCCAGAAGGGCCGATATCCTCCACTTCCTCGTTCCGGACGAACAACAGGGGATCCTCTACAAAGAAGCCATCTCTCCGCACCTCAGGGAGGGCAAAACTCTGGGCTTCAGCCATGGGTTCAACATTCACTTCAGACAGATCGTGCCTCCCCCCACGGTGGATGTCATCATGGTGGCACCCAAAGCCCCCGGAGCCATGCTCAGGAAGATGTACCTGCAGGGGTCGGGTACCCCCGGTCTGGTGGCGGTGTTCCAGGATGCTACGGGGAAAGCCCTGAAGACGGCGCTGGCCATGGCCAAGGGGATAGGTCTCACCAGGATAGGGGTGCTCCAGACCACCTTCAAGGAGGAGACCGAAACAGACCTCTTCGGGGAGCAGGCGGTGCTGGTGGGCGGAGTATCCGAGCTCATCAAGGCCGGTTTCGAGACCCTGGTGGAGGCGGGATACCAGCCTGAGAACGCCTACTTCGAGTGCCTGCACGAGCTGAAACTCATTGTGGATCTCATCTACGAAAGGGGAATAGAAGGAATGATGGCAGCCGTAAGCAACACGGCGGAGTACGGAGGGAGGACGAGGGGACCAAAGCTGATCGGGGAGGAAGCCAGAAGAGTGATGAAGGAGCTCCTCCGGGACATCCAGAATGGGTCGTTCGCCAAGGAATGGATAGAGGAAAGCAGAAGGGGGCTTCCGCGTCTCACGGAGATGAGGGAAAAGGGCAAGGAACATCTGATAGAGAAAGTGGGAAAGGAACTCAGGAAGTGGGCCGGAATAGAGAAATAGTTATGGGAATGAAGCGAAATCACGGAAAGAAAAAAAGACTTTGGATACAGGGGTTCCTAGGTTTTTTAGGATTCTTAGGTTTTCGGGCCTTTAGCCCGCACGACCCCTGGCAACTGTTCTTTTGTTCTTTCTTTGGGTTCTTCTCCCATTTCAAGTACCTCAAAGAAGAGCTGAAATATCTGGGCTTGCATGGCTGGTCTGCTCATAGCAGTGCTGGGAGTCGCTGGAGTGGTAAAAGTGTGAAATCGGCAATCGCTCGCCTCAGCTTCTCTCACACAATCTAGTGAAAGTTTTAAGTCAGGAGAAGAATCTTTTTAGACCTCGATGAAACTCCGCAGCAGAGAGGTGGTGGGGGGAATAGAGGGGCTGCCCAAGAGGGCCCTCCTGAAGGCCTGCGGTTACAACGACACCGACCTCGCCCGCCCGCTCGTGGCCATAGCCAATTCCTGGAACAGGGTGGTACCAGGGCACGTCCACCTCAGGGCCCTGGCCGAAGCCGTGGCGGAGGGGGTGAGGTGCGCGGGTGGCACCCCCATGGAATTCAACACCATAGCCATCTGCGACGGCATCTGCATGGGGACCGAGGGAATGCGCTACTCCCTGCCCTCAAGGGAAGTTATAGCGGACAGCCTCGAGGTCATGCTCGAGGCCCACCGCTTCGACGGGGTGGTAGCCATCTCAAGCTGCGACAAGGTGGAGCCGGGTATGCTCATGGCTCTGGCCAGGGTCGACCTTCCCTCCATCATGCTCACGGGAGGTCCCATGCTTCCAGGAGAGTGGAGGGGGAAAAGGGTGGACGTGATTACCGCTTTCGAGGCCGTGGGTGAGGTGAAGAGCGGGAGGTTGAGGGAGCAAGAAGCACTGGAGATAGAGGACCGCTGCTGCCCCACACCTGGCTCGTGCGCAGGCATGTTCACCGCCAACAGCATGGCGTGCGTGATAGAGGCGCTGGGGATGTCCCTGCCTGGAGTGGCCACCTGTCCGGCCGTGAGCTCCCAGAAGCTCAAACTTGCCAGGAAGACGGGGGAGCAGGTGATGGAGCTCCTCAGGAGGGGAATCAAGCCCAGCAAAATCCTGACCAGGAGCGCCTTCGAGAACGCCATAGTGGTGGACATGGCGCTTGGTGGCTCAACCAACACCGTGCTCCACCTCCCGGCCATAGCCAGGGAGGTGGGGATCAGCCTCCCCCTCGAGGTCTTCGACAGGCTCAGCAAGAGGGTCCCGCAGCTCTGCAACCTGCGTCCGGGGGGGGAGCACATGGTGGTGGACCTGCACGAGGCGGGTGGAATTCCCGCCCTCATGAAGCAGCTGGGGAGGCTGATAAAGAGCACCCCCCTCACCGTGACGGGAGCAACCGTGGGGTCCAACCTGAAAGGGGTGAAGGTGGTGGAAAGCGAGGTTATAAGACCCCTTTCACGGCCCTACCGGAAGAGGGGAGGAATAGCCATCCTCTACGGGACCCTAGCGCCCAAGGGTGCCGTGTTGAAGATAGCCGGGCTGAGGAACCTCAGGTTCTCCGGGAAAGCCAGAGTTTTTGACGGGGAGGAGGCCGCGGTGAGGGCCATCTCCGAGAGGAGGATCAGGAAAGGGGAAGTGGTGGTGATAAGGTATGAAGGTCCTAAAGGAGGCCCGGGCATGAGGGAGATGCTCTCCGCCACCTCCCTGCTGGCTGGGATGGGCATGCTGGAGGAGGTGGCCCTGGTGACGGACGGAAGGTTTTCAGGGGGAACGAGGGGGATGTGCGTGGGCCATGTTTCCCCCGAAGCGGCGGAGGGCGGGCCCATAGCCCTGGTGAAGGAGGGGGACGAAATCCTCATCGATGCGAGGGAGGGCAGGCTGGACCTGCTGGTGGAGGAAAGCCTGCTCGAGGAGAGGAAAAAAACCTTCAAGCCGAGGGAAAAGTCCCTGAAGGGATACTTGAAGTTCTACGCCGAACATGCCAGCTCGGCCGCCGAGGGCGCCGTGAGGAGGTGAAACCCTGGCAGGATGCATGGCCGAAAAGCTCCTGGCCAGGAAGGCCGGGAAGGAACGGGTGGAACCCGGAGAAATCGTGGAAGCTAGGGTGGACGTGGTGATGATGAACGACATCACCGGCCCCCTGGCCATAGAGAGCCTAAGGGAGATAGCCGAAAGGGTGTGGGACCCCTCCAGGGTGGTGATAATCTTCGACCACCAGATGCCTGCCAACTCCACAGAGATAGCCAGAGACCACGACATGATGCGGAAGTTCGCGAGGGAGCAGGGAATTGAGAACCTCTTCGCCGAGGGGATTTGCCACCAGGTGCTCCCCGAGAAGGGTTTCGCCCTCCCTGGTCTCCTCATCCTGGGGGCTGACTCGCACACCTGCACGTACGGTGCTTTCGGGAGCTTCGCCACGGGGGTGGGATCAACGGATCTGGCGGCGGCCATGGCTTCGGGCAGGCTGTGGCTCAGAGTCCCGGAGAGTGTGAAAATCGTACTGGAGGGAAAGCTGGGGAGAAGGGTCTACCCCAAAGATGTCATCCTCCAGCTGGTGGGCGAGATAGGGGCGGACGGGGCCACCTATCAGGCCTTGGAGTTCCAGGGTGAGGGAGTGAGGAGGATGAGCATCGGGGGAAGGATGACCCTGTGCAACATGGGAGTGGAGATGGGGGCCAAGACTGCCCTCGTGGCCCCCGACGCTTTGACCCGCAGGTACGTGGAGAAGAGAGCGAGGTTCCCCTTCAAGGAGGTGAGGAGCGACCCCAAGGCGGAGTACGCCGATGAGAGGACTTGCTCCCTCTCCCGGATAGAGCCCCAGGTGGCCTGCCCACACAGGGTGGATAACGTGAAACCCGTAAGGGAGGTGGAGGGAAGGGAGATAGACCAGGCTTTCCTGGGGAGCTGCACCAACGGCAGAACCGAGGATCTGATAGAAGCGGCGAAAATCCTGAAAGGGAGAAAAATCCATCCGCGCGTGCGGATGCTGGTAGTTCCCTCCTCCAGGGAGACCTATCTGGAGGCCCTTAGGCTCGGTGTGATAGAGAGGCTGGTGAGGGCTGGGGCCATTCTGGGGCCGCCGGGCTGCGGGGCCTGCATGGGGAGCTACATAGGCGTGCTGGCCCCCGGAGAGGTGTGTGTGTCCTCCTCCAACCGGAACTTCAGGGGAAGGATGGGAAGCCCAGAGGCCGAGATTTACCTGGCCTCCCCCGCCACGGTGGCGGCCTCCGCCCTCAGGGGAAAGCTGACCGATCCGAGGGAGGTATGATGCCCAGGGCCTGGGTGCTGGGAGACGATGTGTCCACGGACGACATCATACCTGGAAGATACCTGGTGAAGAGGAGCCCTGAGGAGCTGGGAAAACACGCCCTGGAGAACCTCCTCCCCGGGTTCTCCTCGCGGGTGAAGAAGGGAGACGTGATCATAGCCGGGAAAAACTTCGGATGCGGTTCCAGCAGGGAGCAGGCGCCCCTTGCCCTGAAAGGGGCTGGGGTGGGGGCGGTCATAGCCGAGTCCTTCGCCAGGATTTTTTTTAGGAACGCTGTGAATCAGGGGCTCCCCGTGATGATCTGCAAGGGGGTGAAGGCCTCTTTCTCCACCGGGGAAGAGGTCGAGTACGACCTGGTCAGAGGGGTGGTCAGGAACTTGACGAGGGGCATAGAGAGGAAGGCTGAACCCCTTCCCGACTTCCTGGTCTCCATCCTCAGGGCTGGGGGCCTCATCCCGTACCTGAAGTCCAGGAGGAAGGAATAAGTTATAACGAGAGCCCTCAAGGTAATTGGGACCCATGGGCTACAAGATCGCGGTCATACCTGGGGATGGCATAGGGCCCGAGGTGATGAGGGAAGGGGTGAAGGTCCTCCAGGCTGCCTGTGAGCTCGCCGGAGTGGAGCTCTCCCTGGAGGAGTTCCCCTACGGGGGGGAGTACTATCTCAAAACGGGAAAGCTCCTGGAGGAGGAGGACCTTAAGGAGCTCTCCAGGTTCGACGCCATCTACCTTGGAGCGGTGGGTGACCCCAGGATACCCACCGGGGTGCTGGAGAGGGGCCTTCTGCTCACCCTCAGGTTCTACTTCGACCAGTACGTAAACCTGCGCCCCATCAAGCTCTACCCCGGAGCACCCTGTCCCCTGAAGGACAAAAAACCGGAGGACATAGACTTCTACGTGGTGAGGGAGAACACGGAGGACTTCTACGTGGGACTGGGAGGAAGGGGAAGGGGCAGGTGGAGGGAAGAGCACCGCATGGTGAGAGAGCTGTACCAGCTTAAGCTGGGGATGGATGTGGAGAGCGACAGGGAGGAGATAGCTTACCAGCTGGGGGTGATGAGCAGAAAGGGCGCGGAGAGGGTTATAAGGTACGCCTTCGAGCTGGCCAAAAGGGAGGGAAGGAGGAAGGTTACAGCCGTGGACAAGGCCAACGTCCTCACCCACGTTTATGGACTGTGGAGGGAGGTCTTTCAGGAGGTGGCGAAAGGATACCCGGAGATAGAGACGGAGCTGGCCTTCGTGGACGCCATGACCATGTGGATGGTGAAAAACCCGGAGTGGTATGAGGTGGTGGTTACCCCCAACATGTTCGGGGACATCATAACCGATCTTGGAGCGATGCTCCAGGGGGGGATGGGTCTGGCGCCGGGCGGGAACCTGAACCCGGAAGGAGTAAGCATGTTCGAGCCCATCCACGGCTCTGCACCTAAGTATGCGGGCAAGGGAGTGGCCAACCCCCTGGCCACCATCCTGGCAGGAAAGATGATGCTGGAGGAGCTCGGGGAGAGAGAGGCCTCGCAGCTCGTGGAGAGCGCCGTGAGGGAGGTGCTCAGGGAGGGGAAGCACCTGACTTACGATCTGGGAGGGACCTCCAAGACCCACGAGGTGGGAGAGGCGGTGGTCAGAAAGCTGAGGGAAATCCATGGGGGATGAGAAAGGGATCTACAGGGCCAGGCTCTCGAAGGAGTTGAGGGAGGAGGTCTGGAAGTTCGTTTCCTCCCTCAGGGAGGACGAGAGGATGATAGAAGACGATATAGACGGAACGGAGGCCCATGAGATCATGCTCCACGAGCAGGGAATCCTCTCCCTACAGGAGCTCAAAGCCATCCTCTCCTCGCTGGAGAGAGCGAGGGAGGACTACAGGAAAGGAAGGCTGAAGGCGGAGGGGAAGTTTGAGGATGTGCACGAGCTTCTGGAAGCCAGGGTAATAGCGGAGGTGGGAATGGAGACGGGCGGAAAGCTCCACACGGGGAGATCGAGGAACGACCAGGTGGCCCTGGACCTCAGGCTGAGGCTCAGGAAGGAGCTGAACCTTGTTTCCGCCTCCATCCTCGAGCTGGCGGAGGTCCTCCTCAGGAAGGCGGAAAAACACCAGAAGACCCCCCTCATCCTCCTCACCCACACCCAGCATGCCCAGCTTGGAACGCTGGGGCACTACCTGCTGGCTCAGGTCGACCTCCTCCTGAGGGACTTCGACAGGATGGAGGACTGCTACCGCAGGGTGAACCTCTGCCCGCTGGGAGGTGGGGCGGTGGGGGGATCCACCTTCCCCCTGAACAGGAGAAGAATCGCTTCCCTCCTGGGCTTCGAGGGGCTGGTGGAGAACTCCCTCGACGCGGTGAGCTCAAGGGACGCCGTGCTGGAAGCGGCGGCCTGTATGAGCCTCCTCATGACTCACTTGAGCAGAATGGCGGAGGACCTCATCCTGTGGTCCACCCAGGAGTTCGGGTATGTGGAGCTCTCCGACGAGTACTCCTCCACCTCCAGCGCCATGCCCCAGAAGAAGAACCCGTGTACGCTGGAACTGATAAGGGGAAAGGCGGGGGAGGTCCACGGATCCCTTCATTCCCTCCTCACCCTCCTGAAGGGCCTTCCGAGCGGATACAACAGGGACCTGCAGCAGGTGAAGCCGCCCCTCTGGAGGTGCCTGGACGAGACCAGGAGCTGCTTGGAGATCATGAAGGGGGCCCTGGAAACCATGAAGGTGAAGGAGGAGAAGATGGTTTCCTCTTCCTCCCTCAGCTGGGCGCTCGCCTGGGATCTGGCGGAGGGCCTGGTGAGGGAGGCCGGGCTCTCCTTCAGGCAGGCACACGCAGTGGTGGGGGAGGCGGTCCGGGAGGCCCTCTCCTCCGGGCTTACGGTAAAGGAGCTGTCTGAGGAACTCCTGGAGAGGGCAGCGGAGAAGGTTCTGGGAAGGAAGGTGAAGATGGACCGGAGGGTGCTCAGGTATCTGGATCCCTCCTTCTCCCTGAAGAGGAGGAGGACCCTGGGGAGTCCCTCGCCCAGGGAGGTGAGGAGGATGCTGAGAGCTAGGAAAAGGGAGCTGAAGAGGAGGAAAGCCATGATGGATCGGAGGAGGAAGAGGGTGGAGGAAGCCGAGAAAAACCTGGAAAAAAAGGTAAAGACTTATATATCGAGTTAGGAAAAAGAAGGGAATGCCGGGTAAAAAGGTGGCGCTGGCATACTCGGGTGGGCTCGACTCCACCCTGCTGATCGCCCTTCTGAGGGAGAGGTACGGCTACGACGAGGTGATACCCGTTTTGGTGGATGTGGGTCAGGGGGAGGAGGAGATCAGGATAGGCTTCGAGAGGGCGGAGAAGCTGGGAGCCCAGGTCCGGTTCATAGATGCCAAGAAGGAGTTCGTCACGGAATACATCCACCGGTGCATCAAGGCCAACGGAAGCTACGAGGGCTATCCCGTGGGTACCTCCATGAGCAGGGTGCTGATAGCCACGAAGGTGGCGGAGGTGGCCAAGAAGGAAGGGGCGGAAGCGGTGGCCCACGGATGCACCGGGAAGGGCAACGACCAGTTCAGGGTGGAGTCCGTCTTCAGGTACTACCTGCCCAACCTCAGGATCATCGCACCCGTGAGGGAACTCAACCTTTCCAGGGCGGAAGAGGAGGAGATGCTCAGGGAAAGGGGTGTGGAGCCCAAGAGGCCCAAGGGCAAGCTGGGGGGTGACGTCAACATGTGGTCCCACTCCATGGGTAGCGGGCAGGTGGAGGACCTCTTCTCCCAGTACCCCGAGGACTACCTTTGGGTTGTTCCGCCCGAAAAGGCTCCAGACAGGCCCACGGTGGTCAGCATCACCTACGAGAAGGGAATACCCGTGGAGGTGGATGGGATAAGGGACCCTGTGGAGATGATTTTTTACCTCAACGAAGTGGGGGGGAAGAACGGGATAGGAATCATCGACATCCTGGAGGACGGCATGCTCGGCCTGAAGTCGAGGGAGCTGTACGAGGCTCCGGCTGCAACCATCCTCCTCCACACCCACGCTGACCTGGAGCACCTCACCCTCACCAAGGAGCAGCTGCGCGTGAAGAGGGAGGTGGACAGGCTCTGGGCCGACCTGGTCTACCACGCCTCCTGGCTCCATCCCCTGAAGAAGGATCTGGACGCCTTCATCGACTCCACCCAGAGGACCGTGAACGGCAGGGTGGAGGTGGAGCTCTACAAAGGGGGGATGAGGGTGGTGAGGAGGGAGTCCCCCTCTTCCCTCTTCCTGCCCCAGCTGAGGTCGGTGAAACAGAAGGGCCTGGACCAGAGGGAGGCCGAAGGGATGGTCAGGCTTTTCACCCTTCCCTATCAAATCTTCGGGGAGAGGGGGCTGTAGGAAGGGGTGGGAAGCCTGAAAATCTTGGTGGCCGACCACGTCTCGCCCGAGTTTGCCAGAGAAATGGAGAAGCTGGGAGAGGTGGTGATCAAGCCCAGGCTCTCCGAGGAAGAGCTCTGCAAGGAGGTAGAGGGGTGCGAGGTTTTGATAGTGAGGGGCTCCACCAAAGTCACCAAGAAGGTGATGGAGGCAGGAAAAAAGCTCAAGCTGGTGGCCAGGGCAGGTGTGGGGATAGACAACATCGATGTGAAGGCCGCGGAGGAGAGGGGCATAAAGGTGGTTTATGCCCCTGAGGCCTCCAAGACCGCAGTGGCTGAGCTGGTGATGGGGCTGATGCTCTGCTGGGCAAGGAAGATCCCCCAGGCCTGCAGGGAGCTCAAGGAGGGAAAATGGAAGAAGGAGAAGTTCATAGGGACGGAGCTCAAGGGAAAAACTCTAGGGGTGATAGGGGTGGGAAGGATAGGCGGGGAGGTGGCCCGCAAGGCTCTGGCCTTCGGGATGAGGGTGCTGGGATACGACATCGTGAAGAGGGAAGAGATGGAGAGGGAGGGAGTAAGGTACGTGGACCTCCCAGCCCTCCTCAGGGAAGCTGATTTCGTGACCCTCCATGTTCCCCTCACCCCCCAAACGGAAGGGATGATAGGGGAGAAGGAGCTCTCCCTCATGAAGCCCACCGCCGTGCTGGTGAACACCTCCAGGGGGAAGATCGTGGACGAGAAGGCCCTCGTTAGGGCCCTCAGGGAAGGGTGGATAGCGGGGGCCTGCCTCGACGTCTTCGAGGAGGAACCCACTAAGAACTTGGAACTCCTGTCCATGGAGCACGTAATTCCCACCCCGCACCTGGGTGCCTCCACCGTCGAAGCACAGCGGAACATAGCCCTCATCCTCTCCCAGAAAATAAAGGAGCTGATGGGTGGAGGGAAGGAATGAACCCTGGGAAAGTGCGGTCCGGAAGGGAGCCCTCCGTGGTAAGGATTCCTAAACCCACCAAGCTCAGGAGGGCCAGGGCGCTGGGGTACAAGGACAAGCAGGGCGTGGTAGTGGTGAGGGTGAGGGTGAGGAAGGGTGGGAGGAGAAAACCCAGGCCCGCGAGGGGAAGGAAGCCCCGCAGGATGGGGGTCCTGAAGTTCACGCCAGCCAAGAGCCTTCAGTGGATAGCGGAGGAGAGGGCGGCCAGGAAGTATCCCAACCTGGAGGTTCTCAACTCCTACTGGGTGGACTCCGACGGAAGAAGCGAGTACTTCGAGGTGATACTGATCGATCCCCACCACCCCGTCATAAGGAGCGACCCGCAGCTCTCCCAGATAAAGGCCAGGGGAAGGGTCTTCAGGGGACTGACCTCGGCCGGAAGAAAGAGCAGGGGGCTCTAGGCTAAGGTTTTTCCCCCCGGGTACCTCTTTAACCCTGGATGAGGCTCCCCGTGCGTGAGGTCAGGGTAAGGGTCCTGGTGCACGCCACCGAGGATGAGGGGAAGCTGTCGGGGGTTCTCAGGAACCTCCTTCCCGCGGGGACCAAGGAGAAGAAGATCGAGATGGAGGGACACCACGGCAATCCCCTCTCCATGCTGGAAGCCAGGGTAAAGGGCGGGAGAGAGGTGGAGGAAATGCTCTCCTCTCTCCTCCGGAAGCTTGAAGACAGGGAAGCTCTACTCTCAGGCCTGGAAAGCCGCATGGACAGGCGCGGGAACCTCTACCTGAGGCTCGACAAGCAAGAAGCCTGTCTGGGCAGGTGGGTGCTGGGGAAGGGGGACGAGGTAATACACCTAAACCTGAGGATAGAAGGGGGTTCCTCCAGAGCCGGGGAGCTCTCAGAAGTCCTCAGATCCCTGGGGAAGCAAAAATGAAGAGGACCAGGAGGAGGTACCTGATTCTGGAGCCTGGGGGGGAGATAAGCAGGGAGCACCTGCAGGTCCTGCTGGCCGAAGAGCCCAACCTGGGCCCAGAAGAGCCGAAGTTCCTCCCCCTTGGACCCAACCTGGTTCTTCTCCGGTGTGAACACACACGGGTGGAGGGAATCAAAAGGTTTCTCTCCCTCAAGGGCGTGAGAATCGTTGGGGTCTCAGGCACCATAAAGGGGGCGGGCAGGTTCCTGACCAGAAAGGGCTGCTCACCGTTGGGCTAGTCCACCGCATCTCAACTCGGCGTCCAGCAAGGGACCTAGAAGAGGGTGAACCCCCTTTGGGAAGGCACTCAACGATGAAGTTAAATATAGACCCCACCCAGTAGGTAAGACCTGTATGGTTTTCGCACCACCGGGAGCGGGATACGACCGGGCCATAACGGTCTTCAGTCCTGACGGAAAGCTGTTCCAGGTGCAGTATGCCCAGGAGGCCGTGAAGAAGGGTCTAACCGCGCTGGGGATAAAAGCCAGGGATGGGGTGGTTCTTTCCGCCGAGAGGAGGCTGAGGAACAGACTGGCCGAGGAGTTCTCCATTGAAAAAATTTTCCAGATAGACGAGCATGTGGGTGCAGCCGCCTCGGGACTCATAGCCGACGCCAGAGTCCTGATCGAGAACGCCAGGATAGAGGCCCAGATAAACAGGCTCAGGTACGACGAACCCGCTAGCGTACAATCCATAGCCAGACACATAGGGGACCTGAAGCAGCTTTACACCCAGCACGGAGGGGTGAGACCCTTCGGGGCCAGACTGCTGATAGGCGGAGTGGACAGGGATGGGCCACACCTCTTCGAGACCGACCCCAGCGGGGTGGTGGCAGCTTACAAGGCGCAGGCCATAGGGGGTGGGGCCCCCACCGTGCTCGAGTTCCTGGAGAAAGAGTACGGAGACAAAATGAGCTTGGAGGAAGCTGTGCTGCTGGCCTTCAGGGCCCTGAAGCTGGTCATAGAAGGGGAGCTCGAACCCACCAAGCTGGAGGTGGCCGTGATTCCCCTCAAAACCAGAAGGTTCCAGAAACTCACCACGGAGGAAATTGCCGGCTACCTCTCCAAGCTGAAGTAGTGGGGGGAAGATGGTAAAGCTGGAAGATGCCGTCGTGGCGAGGCTCTCAGCACAGGGAATGGACTTCGAGGTGCTGGTGGACCCAGACCTGGCGGTGGCTTTCAAAGAGGGCGGAAGCGTGGAGATGGGAAACCTCCTGGCCGTGGAAAAGGTCTTCAAGGACGCGAGGAAGGGGGAGACCGCCTCGAGGGAGGCCCTGCTCAAGGTCTTCGGGACCGACGAGGTAAGGAAGGTGGCGGAGCAAATCCTCCTAAAGGGTAAAATTCAGCTGACCACAGAGCAGAGGAGGAAGATGAGGGAGGAGAAGCTGAAGCAGATCGTCTCCCTTATAGCCAGGAGGGCCATCAACCCCCAGACGGGCCTGCCCCATCCCCCCTCCCGGGTGGAGGAAGCCGTGAGGAGGGCCAAGGTGGGGATAGAGGAGTTCAAGAGGGCGGAGGAGCAGCTCCCTGCCGTGGTGAAGGCCATCCAGCCCATCCTCCCCCTGAAGTTCGAGATGAGGAAGATAGCCCTGAAGATCCCCCCGCAGTACGCGGGGAAGTCGCTGCATGCCATCAAGAGCATGGCGGAAGTGAAGAAGGAGGAATGGCTCACCGACGGCTCCCTCCTCCTCCTGGTGGAGATCCCCGCCGGCTTCCAGCCCGAGTTCTTCGACAGGCTGAACGACCTCACCAGGGGTGAGGTTCAGACAAAGGTGCTCTGATGCTGTTTGTGGAGAACCGGGAACTGGTGGTGCCGGGCAGGCTGCTCGCGGAAGGGGATTACTTCGCGGGGGAGGGAACCTTTCTCGAAGGCGGAAAGATCTTCTCCGCGGTGATAGGGCTGGCGGAAATAAGGGAAAAAAGCATAAGCGTGATCTCCCTCCAGGGCAGGTACATCCCCAGGAGGGGGGACAGGGTGATAGGCATCGTCACCGACACCCATCCCTTCGGATGGATCCTCGACCTCAACTCCCCTTACACCGGCAACCTGATGGTCTCGGAGCTGGTGGGGAGAAAGGTGGACGTCTTCAGAGAGGACATAGGAAAGTTCCTGAGGATAGGCGACGCCGTGCTGGCCGAGGTGAGGGAGGTGGACGAGAGGTGGAGGGTGCAGCTGACGGCCTCCGAGAGAGGAATGGGGAGGATCAGGGGAGGGAGGCTGGTGGAGATAAGTCCGGCCAAAGTTCCCAGGGTAATAGGCAGGAAGGGATCCATGTTGAAGGTGCTGGAGGAAACCTCGGGATGCAGGCTGGAGGTGGGGCTGAACGGAAGGATCCTGATCAGGGGGAGGGACCTCAAAAAAGTGAACGCGGTGGTGGAAGCAATACTGTTAATAGAGAGAGAAGCACATTTATCTGGACTCACGGATAGGATAAAAGCCAAGCTGGAAAGGGAAGGATGATGGCAGAGGCAAAACCCGAGAAGCTGCTGGTGGACGGGAGGAGGCTGGACGGAAGAAGGCCAGACGAGCTGAGACCCCTCCGCATAAAGGCCGGGATTCTGAAGCGTGCGGATGGGTCGGCCTACATAGAACTCGGAAAGAACAAGATCCTGGCCGCCGTCTACGGTCCCAAGGAGATGCACCCCAGGCACCTGCAACAGGCCGATGTAGCCGTCCTGCGCTGCAGGTACAACATGGCCCCCTTTTCGGTGGAGGAGAGAAAGAGACCTGGACCAGACAGGAGGTCCATGGAGATCTCCAAGGTGATAAGGGAGGCCCTGGAGCCGGTCCTCTTCCTGCACCTCTATCCGAGGGCCGTGATAGACGTGTTCATCGAAATCCTCCAGGCGGACGCGGGGACTAGGACGGCGGGAATCACCGCCGCCTCCGTAGCTCTCGCCGACGCAGGCGTGCCCATGAGGGATCTGGTGGCGGGAATTTCGGTAGGAAAGGTGGACGGCACGGTGGTGCTGGATCTGATGAAGGAGGAGGACCAGTGGGGAGAAGCCGACATGCCCGTAGCGGTCATGCCCAGAAGGAAGTGCATCACCCTCTTGCAGATGGACGGGAACTTCACCCCGCAGGAATTCAGGCAGGCTTTGGACCTGGCTTTCAAAGGGGTGGAGCAGATATATGAAGCCCAGAAGGAGGCCCTGAAGGAGAAATACCTGCCCTCGCTTGAGGAAGGGAGGTAGATGAAGGAACTCATAGCAAGTGTGAAGAAGGAGTACCTAGTGGACCTGGCCATGCAGGGAAAAAGGGTGGACGGCAGGGCCCTCGATCAGTACCGGGAAGTTTCGATAGAGAGGGGGGTGATAGGAACTGCCCAAGGTTCCGCCCTGGTGAAGCTGGGAAACACCCAAGTGATGGTGGGCGTGAAGCTTGAGAAGGGGGAACCCTTCCCCGACACCCCCACCTCCGGCATCTTGGTGGTGAACGCAGAGCTCCTGCCCCTCGCCTCACCCACCTTCGAGCCCGGGCCACCCAACGAGAACGCCATAGAACTGGCCAGGGTAGTAGACAGGACGATAAGGGAGTCCCAGATGATAGACCTGGAGAAGCTGTGTATCAAGGAGGGGGAGGAGGTGTGGGCGGTCTTCATCGACATCTACGTGCTCGACCACGACGGGAACCTGATAGACGCCTCCGTTCTAGCCAGCGTGGCGGCGCTCTATGACGTGAAGCCTCCCGCCGTGGAAGGGTGGACCCTCCCCGAGTTCCCCCTCAGGGCCAAACCCGTAGCCGTGACCGTGGTAAAGCTCAACGGAGTGATGATGGTGGATGCGGGTCTGGAGGAGGAGAACACGGCGGACGTGAGGCTGACCATCTCCACCCTGGAGAACGGGAACATCTGCGCCATGCAGAAGGGTGGAAGCGGGTTCTTCCAGAGGGAGGAACTGGAGAAGGCCTACGAACTTGCAAGGAAATGCGGGGAAGAACTGAGGAAGAAGCTGTGAGGGTATGGGAAGGACGAAAAAAGTGGGCGCGGCGGGGAAGTACGGGCCCAGGTACGGACTGAAAGACAGGAGGCTGGCCGGGGAAATAGAGGCCGAGAAGGCTGGAAAGCATCCCTGCCCTTCCTGTGGGTCGAAGAGGCTGAAAAGGGTCAGCACAGGTATCTGGGAGTGCTTCAAGTGCGGTGGCAAGTTTGCCGGCCCGGCTTACCACCCCCCCTCCCCGGGGGGCAGGAGGGGATGAGATGTACAAGTGCTACCACTGCGGGGAAAAGGTGGAGATCCAGAAGCTGGAGAGGGTGGTCTGTCCCCGCTGCGGTTTCAGGATCTTTTACAAGGTTCGCCAGCCGGTGGTCAGGAAGGTGAAGGCCATATGAGGTGGTTGGGTGTCTACTCGCTCTGAAGCTGAGGTGGAGATGGTGTTCCCCAGCGCGGAGCTGGCCAGGGAGGCCCTCCTGGCCCTGAAGCCGGAGGAGTCCTCCCCCGGGAGGGACAAGAGCTCCGTGAGGGTCTCGGCCAGGGGAAAGACCCTGAAGCTGGAGGTGAGGGCGAGGGATACGCCCTCTCTGCGCGCTGCCCTGAACTCCCTTCTGAGGCTCGTAGCGGTGGTGCGCGACATGATGGAACTCAAGGAGGAAAGAGGATGGAAGAGCTCCCCCCGCAGCTGAAGCACATGGTGGCACAGTACCAGCAGGCGCAGCAGCACGCCCAGGCCCTGGCCGCACAGAGACAGCAGCTGGAGTTGCTGATGCTGGAAACCAAGAAGGCCCTGGAGGAGCTGGACAAGAGCCCGCAGGACGCGACGGTCTACAAGGGAGTTGGACCCCTGCTGGTGAGGGCCAGCAGGGAAGAACTCAGGAAGGAACTGGAGGAGCAGAGGGAGACCCTAGAGCTGAGGGTGAAGACCCTGGAGCGCCAGGAGGAGAGGGTAGCGGAGAGGCTCAGGGAGCTGCAGCAGAAGCTGGAAGAGACCCTAAAAACGAGAAGGCCCGAAGCTTGACCCCTCTAGAGAAGGCTGCGAGGCTGTTGCTGGAGGAGGCCAAAAAAGGGAGCCGCCTTCTCCTCGTCTCCCACCAGCAGGCGGACCCGGATGGGGTGGGGAGCGCCGTCGTCCTCTCCGAAATCCTGGAGAAATTGGGGGCGAAAACTGAGGTGGTGGTCCCAGAAGGCATGAACAAGCTCGCTCAGCTCCTCCTGGAGCGCTGCGGAAGGGAAGTGAGCACCTCCCCCCACCTGCAGGCCGACCTGGTGGTAATGGTGGATGCCTCCAGCTTCGCCCACCTGGGAAAGGTGGGGGAGGAGGTCAGGGGGAAGCCCGTCCTCCTCATAGACCACCATCTGGAGGTGGAGGGCATGAAGGAGGAGGTGGAGGTCGCCTGGGTGAACGAGCAGGCGACCTCCTCAGCGGAGATGGTCCTGCACCTGCTCAGGGAGATGGGGGAGAAGCCCTCCGAGCAGCAGGCCAACCTGCTGCTGGCGGGAATTCTGACGGACACGGCCGGGCTGAAACTCGCCAGGAACTCCACGCTGGAAGCCGTGTGCGAGCTGATAAAGTGCGGTGCCGATTACAGGCAGCTCCTGGAAACGCTTAAACTGCCGGAGGATCGATCCAGGCGCATGGCCATGCTCAAGGCCGCGCAGCGGATGGAGGTAAGAAGCATGGGGGAGCGCCTGGTGGTCTTCTCCGAGCTCAGCACCTTCGAGGCCGACGCCGCCTCCACCCTCCTGAAGCTGGGGGCGGACCTCAGTTTTGTGGGCTCCGAGGAAAAAGGAGAGTTCAGAATCTCGGGGCGGGCCACGCCCGAACTCTGCGAGGGCACTCACCTCCACCTGGGGTCACTCATGCAGGAGGTGGGCAGGTTCTTCGGGGGTTCCGGGGGGGGACATCCCGGGGCCGCCAGCGCCACGGGAAAGGGCACCCTGAAGGAGGTCAAGAAATTCATCCTTGACCATCTGGAGAAACTCCTCTGTAGGGGGTGAGCCTCAAACCCTTTCCAGCCAGTGCTCGTAGCCTTCCTCTTCCCCCCTCACCACCCTGAAGTAAAGCTCCTGCAGCCTGGCGGTGATCCTCCCCCTCCTCCCGTTCCCTATGGGGCGGTCCCCCACCTCCCTTATGGGGGTCACCTCCGCGGCCGTTCCCGTGAAAAAGGCCTCATCCGCTTCGTAGAGCCTCTCCAGGGAGACCGGTTCTTCCCTGGCGGGAATGCCCTCCCGGCGGGCAAGCTGCAGGATGGAATCCCTAGTTATGCCGGGGAGAGCACACTCGGACACGGGGGGAGTGACCAAGACGCCCTTCTCCACTATGAACAGGTTCTCCCCCGGCCCTTCAGAAACGTTGCCTGAAAAGTTGAGCATGAGGGCCTCGTCGTACCCGCTGTCCACCGCGTCCAGCTTGGCCAGGATGGAGTTGGCATAGTTGGCCACCAGCTTGGCTTGGGGGGGGAGCACGGAGGGGTGTATCCTGCGGTAGGGTGAGATCTTCACCCTTACCCCGTTCCTCAGTCCTTCCTCCCCGAGGTAGGTTCCCCACTGCCAGGCGGCCACGGCCACCCTCACGGGGGCTCCCCTGGGGTTCAGCCCCATCACCCCGTAGCCGCAGTAGGCGATGGGGCGTATGTAGCACTCCTCCAATCCGTTCTCCCTCACGGTGAGCTTGACCGCCTCCACCAGTTCCTCCACCGTGTAGGGGAGCTTCATCCCCACGATGTCGGCGGAGTGCTGGAGCCTCAGCATATGATCCCTCAGCCTGAAGACGGCGGGACCCGTTGGGGTTCGGTAGCACCTTATTCCCTCGAACACCCCGTACCCGTAGTGGAGGGTGTGGGTCAGCAGATGCACCTTGGCCTCCTCCCAGGGCACCAGTTTCCCGTCCATCCAGATGAACTTGGTGGGGTTTATGCTCATTCACTCCCCTAAAACCTGGAGTTAAAAGAGGTTTTTGGGAGCCTTCTCCCGCAGGCTCTATAAAGAGGCTCTCCTCAGTTATAAACAAGCATGGAGCAGGCAAAATTCCTGGCAATGGCTTCCCTGGTAGTTGCTGCGGCGGGGTTCCTCCTTTTCATCCTCTTTCCCCCCTCCTCCCCCGAACTCTCCTTCGTCTTTGCGGCAGGCGTGGCCTTTCTTTTCCTGCTCCTGTTTACCCTGTCGGTGATGGAGGGCCAGGGGGAGGGTGCGGAGGCGGTTCCCGAAAAGGAAGAGATCGAGGAAGCCGTGCAGGAGGCGGAAAGGGTGACTCCCGAGTTCGAAGCCCCTCAGGGAGAAGTGATCGATAGGCTCAGGGAAGCTCTGGAGAAGGCTGAAGTGGGGGAAAGGCCGGAAGAGGCACCGGAGGCCAAGGCCAAACCGGACCTTCCCTCCTGGCTCAGGCAGGTCTCCCCCCCCGGCTGGAAGGAGGTGGGCGAGGGCGGCGTGAAGGAGGAAGCCATCCTTGGGAGGCCTGGAGCCGGTGCCGAGGGCTTCTTCAGGCTCTGGGAAGGAGAGGGGGGAAAGAGGCTGGCCCTCTATGCCCTGCTCTTTCCCTCATCCGAGAACGCCCAGGAGGGGCTCCAGGAGGTGCTGGGGAAGCTGGAGAAGAGGCTCTACGAAAGCCATCCAGAGCAGGCACACTTCCACCTGGAGGGTGAGGGGATAGACGGTGCGATCTGGAGGAAGGAAGAAGTGGTGGTGCTCCTGCTCGTGGGGGGGGCGGAGAAGGGAGAAGCTCCCCGCTTCTTGAGCTTCCTTCCAGAAGCCCTCAGGCCACCCCTAGCCTGAGCTCCTCCAGCTTCTTCCTAGCTTCCTCCAAATCCTTGAGGGTGTCCACGGGTATCCAGAGAGGGAGCTCCGCCCTGTAGCACCTGAGCTCCCCTTTCCTGGCCAGCTCGGGGAAGAGGGTCTGCTCCACGTTTCCCTTCCCGAACTTTTCCATCAGGGGAAGGAGGAGGGGACTGAGACAGTAAACCCCGCCGTTCACGTAGTGCGGGAGGAGGGGTTTCTCCACGAAAGAAACGACCTTCCTGCCCCTGAGCCTCAGAATCCCGTAGGGACTCCTCATCTTCACCGCCAGCAGGGAAGCCAGGGCCCCCGACCTCCGAAAGTCCTCCCACATTTTCCCCATATCCAGCTCCATCACCACGTCCCCGTTGGTGACCAATGCTTCCCTCCTGGCCTTCCTCATCCCGAGCCTGAGG
The DNA here is from genome assembly GCA_938074535.1 of uncultured archaeon. GTDB lineage: Archaea > Hadarchaeota > Hadarchaeia > Hadarchaeales > WYZ-LMO6 > WYZ-LMO6. The sequence goes on along the minus strand of CALJER010000016.1, from coordinate 27,593 downwards.
GCGTTGAGGGTGCCCAGGGGCCGCTTCTCCACCACGTATCTCAGCTCCACCCCCCTCCAGCTCCTGCCGTACCTCCTCATGATTTCTTCCGCCCGGTAGCCCGCCAGAAGGTACACCTCCCTGATCCCGGCCCTGCGGTAGAGGGAGAGCTGGTGGTCGAGGATGGTGTGGCCTTTCCTCAACTCCAGCAGGACCTTGGGCAGGGTCTGGGTGAGGGGAAAAAGCCTCTTGCCGTAACCCCCGCAGAGGATCATCCCCACCGCTTCCATCCACCCTCCTCTCCCGCTCTATTTTAAAAATCCAGGAGAAAGGAGAATGATGGTGAAGGCCCTCGTCCTCCTGGCTCCAGGCTTCGAGGAGGTGGAGGCCATGACGGTGGTGGACCTCCTCAGGAGGGGAGGGGTGGAGGTGGTGACGGCGGGCCTGGAAAAGCCGGTGGAGGGATCCCACGGGGTGAAGGTGCTTCCCGACCGCAGGCTGGAAGAAATCAGCATAGGGGACTTCGACGCCGTGATCTGTCCTGGAGGATATCCGGGGTACGAGAACCTCAGGAAGAACCGGAAGGTGCTGGAGCTGGTGAGGGAAGCGGCGGAGAGGGGACTGATCGTGGCGGCCATCTGCGGCGCCCCCTCCGTCCTCTCGGATGCGGGCGTGCTCAGGGGGAAGAGGGGCACGATCTACCCGGGGATGGAGGCGGAGCTCAGGAAGGGCGGGGGAAGGCCGCTGAAAAAACTGGTGGTGGTGGACGGGAAGATCATCACCAGCATGGGGCCGGCCACGGCCTTCGCCTTCGCTCTCGAACTCCTGAAGCAGCTGGTGGGAAGGGAGAAAGCCGAGGAAGTGAAGAAGGCCACGCTGGCCCACCTGGGCGCCAAGCTCAGGTAAAGGCTTTACTCCCTTCCTCCCACGGGAGGGGAGGAAGATGGAGGCCCTCTGGCTGCTGCTGGGGTTCCTGCTGGGGCTGGGGGTGTCCTACCTCTTCCTTCTTGCCCTTTTCAGGAGCAAGCTGGAGAGATGGAAGCTGGAGGTGGAGGAAACCCTCAGGAAGGAGGCCCTGGAAAGGAGCAGGGCCGTCCTGAAGGGAAGGATAGGGGAGCAGATGGCCCCCCTCCTCCCGCAGTTCAAGTACGAGCCCTCCGACGCCCGCTTCATAGGCTCCCCGGTAGACTACGTGGTTTTCGAGGGGCACAGCAGGGGGGAGCCCAGGGAAGTGGTGTTCCTGGAGGTAAAGACGGGGAGGAGCGTCCTCACCCCAGTGGAGAGAAAGATCAAAGAGGTGGTAGAGGGAGGAAGGGTGAGGTGGGAAACCCTGGAGCTGAGGCCCGAGGGTTAGGACCTCGGTTTGGGGCCAAGGATCCTGCGGGCCTCGCCGAAGCCACCTCTCTGCCCAACTCCCCAGCAAGCCCGACCACCTTTTCCACCGGCTCGGCTTTGCTCTTCGCCGGAGTCCATGTTCGGGGGGCCCATTTCCCGCCAGAAGGTCATTCTCTCTCCATCACCCTGTCCTGGCTCCTCCGGGGTCATTTCCGTTTTCCCCCCGGCGTCTCTGGCAGGGGACCTTCGTGGTGGGGCTGATGATGTCCGAGGCCTCGCTTCCCCTGATCCTCCTCAAGTAGCAGGGGAGCTGGGCCTGGATGGGGGAACCCCGCGTCAGGATCCTTGGCGGGGGAAGCCCCAGCCTTCACCGCACGAGGAACATGGTGGTAAACCTCCCGGAAACGAGCTCTCCTCCCGTGATGGCCAAGGGCGGTGGTCGGCTTCTCCCTCCTTCCCTCCAAACTTTTTATCCCTGAGGAGAAGGGGGGAGGGATGCCGGAAAAGGTGAGGGTGGAGCTGGGCGAGGTTTCCAGGATAGAGCTGAACCGGCCGGAGAAGAAAAACGCACTGGATCTGAGGGTGCTGGAGGAGCTGAACGCGGTCCTGGACCAGGTGAAGGAGGAGGAGCCCAGAGTGGTCGTGCTGGCGGGGAAGGGGGACACCTTCTGCTCTGGCCTGGACACCTCCGTCCTAGCTGAGCTGGCCGGGTGGGAGGAGAACAGGCTCCTTCCCGTGATAGACCTGGCCCAGCAGGTAATAGTGAAGATCAGGAAGATGGAATGCCCGGTGGTGGCAGCCTGCCAGAGGTACGCCATAGGGGGAGGAATGCAGCTGGCCCTGGCCGCCGACCTGAGGCTCGCCACCCCCGGAACCATCTTCTTCCTCAGGGAGCCAGAGTTCGGCATTCTCCCAGACATGGGGGCCCTTCACCTCCTGCCCAGGATAGTGGGGGACGGAGTGGCCAGGGACTTCATCCTGGGGGGGAGGAGAATGACGGCCGAGGAGGGTGAAAGGGTGGGCCTGGTGAACGGGATTTTTCCCTCCCTAGAAGAGGGAACCAGGCTCTATGTGGAAAGGATTCTTTCCCTGCACCCCCTCCCCCTGCGCGAGTCCAAGAAACTCCTGGAGAGCGGCTGGGGGGAAGACCTGGATTCAAACATGGCAGGGGCCAAGGAAGCCCAGCTCAGGTGTTTGAGGGGGCTGAGGACCTGAGGACCCTCACGTGCAGGATGCTCCTCTCCACGTGCTCCCTCAGGGCCACGTCCTCCCTGTGCCTCAGAGGGCCGTCGATCCTCCTCACGGCCTCGAGCGCTATCTCCCTCGCCCTCTCCAGGTCCTCCCCTATTCCCACCGCCGCCACGGTTCTGGAACCCAGCGCCCATAGCTGGCCGTTCTCCCTTATCTCCAGGGATCCAGGGTAGAGCCTGAGGTCCTCCCCGTATTTCTTCTTCAGGTCCTCCGCCTCCTCCATCCTCACCACCCTGGGCCCCGAGTACTTCCTGTATCCTCCGTAGTCCAGGGGGACCGCGTAGACCACCACACTGGCCCTCTCCCTGAACCTCATCGCCCTCAGCTCCCCATCCAAGCAGCGGAAGCATACCTCCACGAAGTCGTCCTCCAGCAGCGGCATCAGATTCATCACCTCCGGGTCCCCCCATCTGCTGTTCACTTCCAGGACCTTCACCCCCTCCCGGGTGAGGATGTAGCCCATGTACATCACCCCCATCAGACCCGGATTCCTTCCTTCCCCCTTCAGCCTGCGGTGCAGGCGCTCCGCCACTTCCACGGCCTTTTCCCAGTCGGCCCTCTCCATGAAGGGCAGGAGCTCCCCCTTATCCTTGTAGGAGCCCATGCCGCCCGTGTTGGGCCCCTTGTCCCAGTCGAAGGCCCTCTTGTAGTCCCTCACGCAGGGGGTGGGAACCAGGTGTTCCCCGTCCGAGAGGAACTGGAGGGAGAACTCCTCCCCCTCCAGCTTTTCCTCCACGATCACGGGTCCCCTGGAGAAGGAGGGGAGGAAGTACTCGCGGAACATCTCCTCCTTGGTTCTGAAGTGGTCCCCCCATACCCCCACCCCCTTCCCGGTGGCGGGGGCATCGGGCTTCACGGCCACCCTCTCCCCCACCTCGTCCAGCCAGCGGTAGACTTCCTCCTTCACCCTGTCCTTTGGGATTTCGGCCGGATCGAAGACCCTGAACCTGGGATTGGCCTCGGGAGCCACCTCCTGCAGGAGCTTCCTTTGCCTCACCTTGCTTTTCTCCAGGAAGTACTCCAGGCTGGGGCAAATCATCTTTATCCCGGTCTCCCTTTCCAGCACGTCCCTTATCCCCTGCATGCCGGGACCCTCCGGACCCAGCACACCGAAGGAGATCTCCCTGGCGTGCCTCTTCGCGAACCTCACGATGTCCTGCACATTCAGGTCCGGGATGACCACCTGCTCCCCGCCCGTCTCCTGGGCCTTCCTGAGGTTGTAGGGGTTCCTCTGTTTGTCCGCTATGAAGAGCCTCACCATGTGCCAGCTCCGGCAGAGGGTATCGGCCAAACAGGCAAACCTGCTGCCGTAGCTCACCCCGAGCACGCCCACCGCCATCTCATCCCTCCATCCTCACGTATCCCTCCCTCCACTCACCATTCTTCCTGACATAAACCCTTCCCCTCTCATCCAGCGCGAACCTCCCCTCCGAAAGGAGGCGGAGGGCCTCCCTGTAGGCTGGACCGTCACACTTCACCTTCATCAGCTCCTGCTGCTCTTCCGGGCTCCTGCCCTCCACCGGCAGGGGAGGAGAGATCACCAGGATGGGGCCCTGGTCCGCCTCTTCGATCATCACGTGCACGGTGGACCTCGTCACCTTTTCTCCGGCCTCCAGCTGGTCCCTCACGGCGTGCAAACCCGTGTACTTCCTCCTCCCCCCCTCCTCTATGGAGAGATCGGCGGGATGGACGTTCAGAACGCGGTGGGGGAACCTCCTGAGGAAGGCTGGGGTGAGGATGTACATGTAGCCGGAGCAGGCGACCACATCCGGCTCCCATCCCCTCTCCTCCATCACCGAAAGGAGCCTTTTCTCGTACTCCTCCCTCACCCGCATGTCCCTGAGGGGTCTGCCGGCGTAGAACTCTTTGATGTCCACCGCCTCCGCCGGTATCCCCAGGGACCTGAACCTGGAGAGGCCCGGGGCGCTTCCGCTGGAGGAGATCCCCCCTATCACCTCGTACGTTTCTCCTCCCACCATGAAGGGCAGGGCGCTGGCCCCTCCCGAGAAGAGCACCAGGATCCTCATCTTCCTTCCTTCCCTGGGCTCGTAGATGGGCTTCATACCTCTGGAGATGAGCGGGTTCTCCCTTATCCGTTTCGGTAGGAACCCCTACAAGAGGCGGGAGAGCAAGAACCCCAGCAAACAGCCGACGGAAAGGAAGGGAAGACCGGGCAGAATCCTTCCAGGCCTGCGGGAGAGGAGGAGCAGGAGGAGCAGGAGGAAAAGGGAGGAAGAGAGGGAGACGAGGAGGGAGCTGGGAAGCCCCTCGGCGGAGAGGACGGAGGCTGAGAAGACCAGGGGAAGGATGAGATCCCCGCCTCCCAGGTAGAGGACCCTCCCTCCCCCCACTCTCTCAGGTTTCCCCTCCTCCAGGAACTCCCGCAGGTCCTTGGGGACGGAGAGGAGGAGGGAGCTGGAGGAAGGGACCAGTCTCTTGGCCATGAAAACCATGTGCCGGCTGATGAAGACGGAGAAGTAATCGTAGGCGGAGAAGAGGGCCAGGAGAAGCAGGCCGGGAGCAAGACCCATGGATACGCCGAGCACCGATCCCACCCCTGCGGCGGAGAAGACCAGAACGAGATCCCTGTTCAGGTGGATGGGCCTGTACGCCCTCCACCCCACCAGGAGGAGGGAGAGCAGCAGACCGGAGGAGAACCAGCCCAGCTGGAATCCCACCAGGAGGTCCAACGTTAGCCAGCAGCAGAGGAAGACCACCGTGAGCTCAAACGCCCTGAACCACCTCCTCCTGAACTTCAGGAGGAGGATCACCAGGAGGGTAAGGGGAAGGAGGGCGGCGAAGAGGTAGAGGGAGTTCCAGGGACTTTGGGGGTTGGAGAAGAGGGGTTCAGCTTCCCCGCTCTCCATCAGCTCAAGGTACCTCACGCCCGTTAGGAGGCCGAGGAGCTGCACGCTCAGGAAGAGAAGCAGGAGCACCGCCACCGCCTTCATCCCCTCCCTTCAGGTTCGAAAGAAAAAAAGGGCACCGTTTTTAGCCCCCTACCCCAGAGAGGGAAGGATGGAAGGAACGGAAAGGGAGGGCCTGCTGGAGGTGGCCAGGCTCATGGCCCTCTCGGCCAGGACCGCCCCCAAGGCCAGGGGAAGGGACCACCTAAGGATAAGGGTGCTCACCGGAGAGGAGAAGGAGAAACTGGCGGAAAAAATGGAGGAGATGGCGGGAGAGTACGAGTTCTTCCGCAGGGACGCCAGGAGCGTGAGGGAGGCGGGAGCCGTCCTGCTGGTGGGACTGGTGGGCGAGCCCCTGGACCTGAACTGCGGGGCCTGCGGCAGCAGCTGTGAAGGGCTGAGGAAGGGGGGGAAGAAGGAAGGGAGGGGGTGCGCGGGGCCCATCTGCGTGGTGGACGCCCTCAACCTCGGGATAGCGCTGGGGTCGGCAGCCAAGACCGCCTCTCTCCTGAATGTGGACAACAGAATGATGTTCTCAGCGGGTGTGGCGGCGAGGAAGGCCGGCCTCGCGGAGGCCGATGTGGTGGTTGCCCTTCCCCTCTCCGCCTCGGGAAAAAGCCCCTTCTTCGATAGGGCCCCGCCCTGAGCCACCCTTTTATATCGGGAGGGTGAAGCGTACGAGTGGTCCCATGGCCTGCGGAGGAGCGGAAGTAAACGCCACCATCGAAGAGGAGAAACTCCCCAAGAAAAAGTCCGAGAGCCTGAAGGAGTGGGAGGAGTTCAAGAAGATGAGCAGGAAGCGGGCCAAGTGACTTCAGGTGCCCGCCACCACGAGCTTCACCTGCTTGACCCCGCGCAGGGCCCCGAGCCTGTCCGCTAGCTTCCTGATCTCTTCCGCCGTCCCCTTTACCAGCAGGGTCTCCATGCAGTTCCTTTCGTCCAGGTGGAGGTGCTGGGAGGAACGGATGATCCCCTCGCTCCTGTGCTGTATCTCCAGAATCTCCTCCGTCAGGCCCCTCACCTCGTGATCGTAGACCATCACCACCACTCCCAGGAACTCGCCTTCCAGCTCGCTGCGCCACTTGTAGTTCGCCAGGAAGTCCCTGACGGCGTCCCTGATGGCCTCGGAGCGGCTGGCGTAGTCCTGTGACTTAAGAGAGCGGTCCAGCTCACGCAGGAGCTCCTCTGGGAGGGTGATGCTTATCCTGGCGATCTTTTCCCCCATCCCCAACCCTTAAACCGAGAGGACTTTAACCTTATCGAGTTTTCTCAGTAGAGGCGGGAACTTGAAGATAGCGGTGACGGGGAAAGGCGGGGTGGGAAAGACCACCCTGGCGGCAGGGCTGGCCAGGGCCTTCGGAAGGAGGGGGAAGAGGGTGGTGGCCCTGGACGTGGATCCCTCCCCCAACCTCCTCCTCACGCTGGGGGCGGAGGGAGAAGTGCCGGAAGAGAAGCTCCTTCCCCTCATGGAAAGGTCCTCCCTCATCCAGGAGAGAACCGGAGCCCCCCCGGAGGGGTACGGACTGGTCTTCAAGCTCAACCCCAAGGTGGATGACCTAGTGGAGCGCTTCGGCATCAGGTGCAGGGACGGGGTGAGGCTCCTGGTGGTGGGGAAGATCCGAAGGGGGGGACAGGGATGCTTCTGCCCCGCCAACGCCCTAGCCAGGAGGCTGGTGGATTACCTCTCCGGGTTCGCGGAGGTCCTGATTCTGGACATGGAGGCGGGGGTGGAGCACCTGGGGAGGGGGACCACCAGGACGGCCGAGGTGGTGCTCGTGGTGGTGGAGCCCAGTCTCAAGTCCCTGGAGGCGGCAAAGCAAATCAAGAAGCTGGGTGCGGACCTGGGGATAACCAGGATTTTCTCGGTGGTGAACAAGTTCAGGGAGGGGGGCGAGGAGGTGGTGAAGAAACTGGAGGAGGGGGGCACGCCCGTGCTGGCCGTCCTCCCCCACGAGGAGGCCGTGGTGAAGGCGGAGCTGCTGGGAAAGTCCGTCTTCGACCTGGAGGAGGGGAAGGAGTTCTTCTCGAAGATGGTGGAACTGAGCAGGGTGCTGGAGGAGAAGGCCGCATGAAGGGCTTTCCCAGGCTGGGGGCCTCGGTGCTGGTGGAAAGGGGTGGGAAGGTGCTGCTGGTGAGAAGGGGGACCGAACCGGAGAGGGGGAAGTGGGCCCTGCCCGGAGGCCTGGTGGAGCCCGGAGAGGAGGTGTGGAGGGCGGCGAAGAGGGAAGTGAACGAGGAAACGGGAGTGAAGGTGAGGCTAAAGAGGCTGGTGGGGGTTTACGACCTCCTGGAGAGGGATGGAAGGGGGCGCCTGAGGTACCACTACGTGACCGTGTGCTTCGGGGGGGAACCCCTCTCCAGGGGGGTGAGGAGGGGGAAGGAGGTGCTGGAGGCGAGGTGGTTCGGGAAAGGGGAGCTGGGGGAGGCGGAGCTCACCAGGACCACCTTCCGGATCCTGAAACAGGAGGGTCTGCTGGGGTGAGAGGCTGAGGCTGGTCAGGAACGTGTACTGGTACCCGGAGAGGGGCCTGGGGGACTGCAACATGTACGTGGTGGAGGGGGATCCGACCATCCTAGTGGACCCGGGCAGCCCCAGATACCTGGAGGGGCGCCTGAGGGAGATGAAGAAAGACGGCTTGGAGCCGGAAGGGATAGAGATAATAGTCAACACCCACAGCCATCCTGACCACTGCGGTGCCAACCGCCCCCTCCAGGAACTCTCCGGCGCCAAAATCATGATTCACAGAGGGGAGGGGGACCACCTCAGGTTCAGCCTGGAGTTCGGGAGGTACTTTGGGATGGAAGTGCCGAGGTTCGAGGTGGACGCCTACCTTGGGGAGAAGGTGGGTGGGGGGGAGACGGAGCTGCTGGTCCTGCACACCCCAGGCCACTCCCCCGGAAGCGTGAGCCTTTACCACGCCGGGCTTAGACTCCTCCTCTGCGGGGATTTGGTGTTCGAGGGTGGGGTGGGGAGGACGGACTTCCCAGGCGGGAGCTCGGAGGAGCTGCTGGCTTCCCTGGAGAGGATTTCCGACCTCCACCTCCAGTACCTCCTGCCTGGCCACGGCAACGTGCTGAGGGGGGAAGAGAGAATAAGGAGGAACTTCGAGTTCGTAAAGGGACACTTTTTCTGAGGCTCAGTCCAGCAGCCTCCGGTACACGCTCAGGAGCTTCTCGGCGGACCTTTTCCAGCTAAAGCCTTTTACCTTCTCCCGCGCGTTCCTCACCATTCTCTCCCTCTCCGAGGGGGAATCCAGCAGGTAGTTGATGCCCCAGGCTATCGACTCCGGCTGGGTCTGCACCTTCACCCCCTCCACGAGGTTTTCCATGTTCTCGCTGAGCCCACCCACCTCCGTCGCCACCACGGGCTTCCCCGCCGCCCAGGCCTCCAGCAGGACGATGCCAAAGGGCTCGTTCCGGCTGGGGATGCACACCACATCGCAGGCGTTCAGGAGCTCGATGTACTTCCGCAGAGGCAGAAAACCCGCGAACCTGACGGCGTGCCCTATCCCAAGCTCCCTCACCCTCCGCTCCAGCCCCTCCTTCATGCTGCCGGCGCCCGTGAACACGAACCTCGCCTCCCCCCTCCTCTCCAGCACCCTGGGAATGGCCTCCACCAGGAGGTCGGGACCCTTCTGGTACTCCAAGCGGCCTGGGAAGAGCACCAGGGGACCCCCGGAGAGGCCGTACTCCTTCCTGACCTTGTCCGGGTCCACCTCCATCCTGAACTCCTCAGCGTCCACGGCGTTGGGGACCACCTCCACCTTCTGCTCGGGGAGGCGGTACAGCCAGCATATCTCCTTCCTCATGTAGTTCGAGACCGTGGTCACCATGTCCGCCAGGTAGCCCCCGTACCATTCCTTCCCCGAGATCTCCCTGAACTCCCACCAGTCCCCGAACCTGTTCCCGTTCCTGCCGTACTCGGTGGAGTGATAGGTGAAGACCAAACGCCTCCCCTCCTGCCTTAGGAGGTGGAGGGCCTCCACCACGTGCCAGTCGTGACCGTGCACCAGGTCGAACCTCCCCCCCCTCCCCTCCGCCCACTTCATGGAAGCCACCATGGCGTGGGACATGTTCCGGGTGAGGGAGAAGAGGTCGAAACCTGGATCGAACTTGCAGCGGTGGTAGTAAACTCCGTCCAGCACCTCGTGCTCCTCCTGCCCCTCCACCCATCGGGTGAAGAGGTGCACCTCGTGGCCCTTCTCGTGGAGCTCCGCCGAGAGCTTGCTCACCACCACTCCCAGCCCTCCTATCCAGATGGAGTGCAGGGACTCCCAGGCGAGCATCGCTATTCTCATATCCCTCCTCACCTCTGGGAAGCCCCTCAAAAATAGGTGCGGGTCATTGGAAGTGGTTCTGGAGGACCGCCTCGTAGAGCTTCAGGGTGTTGTCCGCCACCTGGTCAAAAGTGAACTTCTCCAGCACGCGCTTCCTGGCGTTCCTCCCCAGTTCCCTCCTGAGCTTCTCGTCCTTGAGGAGCTCCACCGTGAACTTGGCGATGTCATAGGGATCCTCCGGGTTCACGTGCGCCCCGCACCTCTCGGGTCCTTGGTGGATCACCTGCTCCCTGAAGCCAGAGATCCCCTTGGCCCCCACCACCACAGGCTTCCCCATGCTCATGGCCTCCGTGGCCACGATTCCGAAGGGCTCGTACTTGGAGGGAAAGACCGCCACGTCGGCGGCCGCGTAGTGCAGAATCCTTTCCCGCTCGCTCACGTACTGAAACTCGGCCACCACGCTCTTCTCCACCCCCAGCTGCCTGATCAGGTCCCTGAGCATCTTCTCCTGCTCCCCCTTCCCCAGCAGAACCAGCTTGGCGTTGGGAACCTCCGCCAAGATGAGGGGCATGGCCCTCACCAGGGTGTCCGCCCCCTTCACCCAGGAGAGCCTCCCCACGAAGAGGATCATGGGGTCGGTGCCCACCCCCAGCCTCTCCCTCAGCCCGAGCACCTCCTCCTCCTTCACTGCCGAGGGATCGTACTTCTTCTCGTCCACACCGTTGTAGATCACCCTTATTTTTCTCTCCTCGTACCCCAGGGAAATCAGCTGGTCCCTCATGCTGTAGCTCACCGTCACGACCGCCTCGGCCGTTCTGGCCGCCAGCCTTTCCAAGCTTTTGACGGTGGGTGAGCCGTCACCCACCCTCCCTTCCTCCACCGAGTGGAGGTGGAAGACGAAGGGCCTCTTCAGATCCTTCTTGCAGGTGATCCCCGCTATCCCCGAAATCCAGTCGTGGGCCACGATCAGGTCAAACTGCCTCTGGTCCGCCTTCACCAGCTGGTTGCAGGCTTTGGTGGAGGAAAGCACGTTGTAGATGAAGGCATCGGCGAAGTACTGCTGGGCATGGGACGGCCAGCGCTTCACGTCCTCGGGAACGATGAGGGGGAGGATGTCCGTAGCGTCCACCGTCATGGGCCTGTGTACCTCCACGCCCTCCTCCAGGTCGGAGGTGGGCACGTTGCCCGGGTTCTTCGCGAAAACCGTCACGCTGTGTCCCCTCCTGGCGAAGCGCCTGGCCATTTCGTAGGCGTAGGTGCCGAGCCCACCCACGAAGAAGGGGGGATACTCAAAGGAGAAGTAGAGCATCCTCATCCTTGCTCCCTCCACCCCCTTTCATCAGGAGAAGTGGCAGGAAGGGGGTATAAGCGTTACTGAAATTAAAACACGTTAAGGGTTATCCCTTGTGTTCACCCAGGATGCTCCCAGGTTTTCCTCGTCCTTTAAATTTAGGCACGCCTAAATTCAGGAATGACCAACGAAAGCTCGGAGGAATACCTGGAGGCCCTCTACCGCCTGAAGGAGAGGGGGGAAAGGACCACCACCACGAGGGTGGCCAGGGAGCTGGGGGTGGCCCCTTCCAGCGCCACCCTCATGCTCAAAAAGCTGGCCAGGAGGGGCTACCTCCGCCGCCACCCCTACAGAGGGGTTACCCTCACCAGGAGGGGGGAGGAGGTGGGGAGGGGCGTCCTCCGGAAACACAGGGTGATGGAGAGGTTCCTCAGCAGCCTGGGCCTCCCACCCTCCAGGGCCCACCGGAAGGCCTGCGAACTGGAGCACCACATCCCGGAAGAGGTGGAGACCGCCATCCACCGGCGGATGGAGGCCCAGAAGCTGCCCCAGGGACTGCCTCCAGGCTCCCTCCCTCTCACGGGCCTGCTGGAGGGCCAAAAGGGGTTGATCTCCTCCCTTTCGGGTGGCACCTCCGCCTGCCGCAGACTGGCCGACATGGGGCTCACCCCCGGGACTGAGGTGGAGGTCCTGAAGTCCGCCCTGTTCAGAGGACCCCTGATGCTGAGGGTGAGGGGCACGACCCTGGCGGTGGGCAGGGGGCTGGCTTCCAAGGTTTTCGTGAAACCCGTCGGGTGAAGGGATGAAGGCCAAGATCAGAGTAGCTCTGGCCGGCAACGCCAATGTGGGGAAATCGGTGATCTTCAATCACTTCACCGGCCTCCACCAGCACGTGGGCAACTGGCCCGGGAAGACCGTGGAGAAGGCGGAGGGGACCCTGTATTTCAGGGGAAGGGTGGTGGATGTGATCGACCTCCCCGGTATCTACTCCCTTTCCACTTTCTCCCTCGAGGAAAAAATCTCCAGGGAGTACATCGCCGGAGAGAAACCGGATGTGGTGATCAACGTAGTGGACGCCTCCTCTCTGGAGAGAAACCTCTTCTTCACCCTCCAGCTGCTGGAGCTGGAGCCCAAAGTGGTGGTGGCCCTCAACCAGGTGGATGTGGCGGAGAGGAAGGGCGTGAGGGTGGATCCCAAGAGGCTGGAGAGGGAGCTCGGGGTTCCCGTGGTGCCCACCGTGGCCGTGAGGGGGAGGGGAATACACTCCCTGCTGGAGAGGGCCGTGGAGGTGGCGGAAGGCAGGAGGAGGATCAGGCCACACAGGTTCTCCTACGGGAGGGAAATCGAGAGGAGGGTGCGTTCCCTTCTCCCCCTGCTGGAGAAGGCGGGGACCGGGTATCCTCCCAGATGGCTGGCCCTGAAGCTCCTGGAGGGTGACGAAGAAGTCAAGAGGCTCGTGGGCAGGGTTTCACCCAGGGCGGTCGAACTGGCGGGGAAGTACTCACGGGAGCTGGAGGGGCTCTATGGGGAGAAGGCCTCCACCCTCCTCACTTCCTGCAGGTACAGCCTGGCCCACAGGATAGCGAGCCGGAGCCAGAGGATCCATCCAAGACCCGCCCGAACCGAAAGGCTGGATGCCCTGACCACCCACCCCCTGCTGGGCTATCCCCTGCTGGCGGGCTTGCTCCTCTCCCTTCTCCTGACGGTCTTCTGGGTAGGGGGGAGGGTGGAGGGGGTGCTGGAGGGGCTCACGGAGCCCCTGGTAAAGGGGACCTCAGAAAGGCTGGGGAGCCTGGCGGGAGAGGGGGTGGTGGGGGGGCTGCTCGCTGGTCTTACCATAGTCCTGCCCTTCGTCCTTCCCTTTTACGTGCTCCTCACCCTGCTGGAGGACTCCGGATACCTGGCCAGGGGCGCCTTCCTCATGGACGGGCTCATGCACAGGTTGGGGGTGCACGGGAAGGCCTTCATCCCCCTCCTGCTGGGCTACGGGTGCAACGTCCCGGCCTGCCTGGGCTGCAGGATCATGGAAACGGAGAGGGAAAGAGTCCTCTCCGTCTTCCTCTCCACCCTCGTGCCCTGCGCGGCCAGGACGGTGGTGATCCTGGGACTGGTGGGGAGGTTCGTGGGTATGGGCTGGGCCCTCGGCCTCTACCTGCTGGACCTGGCGGCAATCTTCCTGCTCGGCAGGCTGGCCTTCAAAATCATGCCCGGGGAGCCCGTGGGGCTGATCATGGAGATTCCGCCCTACCGCAGGCCCCATCTTCCCACCGTGCTCCGGCAGAGCTGGAACAGGACCAAGGACTTCTTTTACGTGGCCCTCCCCTTCATCCTGGGGGGGAGCCTGGTTCTCACGGCCCTGAGGGCGGGCGGCCTCCTGGACCCCCTCTCCGACCTCCTGAGCCCCCTCACCGTGGGCTGGCTGGGCCTGCCCGCGGTGGCCGGAGTGACCCTGCTCTTCGGCCTGCTGAGGAAGGAACTCACCCTCATCATGCTCACCCTGCTCCTGGGCCCGGACCTCTCCCTCCACCTCACCCACGCCCAGATGATCACCTTCGCCACCGTGACCGTGTTCTACTTCCCCTGCGTGGCCACGCTGGCTGCGCTGGTCAGGGAAGTGGGCTGGAAGAGGTCCCTCTACATCGCGGCCGCGGAGGTCCTCTTCGCGCTGTGGCTGGGAGGAGTGATGTACCGGCTCCTCTCCCTGGCGGGTGTCTGACCCGGATAAGGTTTAAATACACCGGGAGTTACGAAAAAAGATGCCGCCTAAGATAGACACCGAAAAATGCACGGGCTGCGGGGAGTGCGTCAACGCCTGCCCCGTGAGCGTGCTGGAAGTGAACAACAAAAAGGCCAAGGTGGTAAAGGCCGAGGACTGCGTGGACTGCAGGGCCTGCGAGGCCGTCTGCACCACCGGCGCCATCACCTTCCCCGAATGAGGCTCAAAGGGTTTCCAGCACGGAGAGGCTCGCCGAGCTGACGTAGAGGGCCTCCTCCCTTTCCAGTCCCTCCTCTATCCTTTTCAGGACCTCCTCCCTCTCGCTGGGAAACCGGTAGCCCCCATACCCCCGGTCGAACACCCACCTGGGACCCCCGGGCGTGAGGTAGAAGGGGTTGGCGAAGTGGTCGAAGCACAGTCTCCCCGAGAACTCCAGCTCCTCCACCAGCAGCCTCAGCTCCCTCAGCTCAGCGTGGGGGCTCTGGAGCCTGAAGCTCCCTTCCCTCCACTCCCGGAAGAGGGGAGTACCCTTCAGAGGAACCAGACGCCTCACCCTCACGAACTCCGGGTCCACCTCGTTGAGGACCCTAGCCGTGTTTCTGGCGTGCGCCTCCCACCTTTCCTCCCCTCCGAGGCCCAGGATGTAGTAGAGGGAGAGCTCCAGCCCTGCCTCCCTGGCTTTTCTCCCACCCTCCACCACCTCCTGGGGAGTCAGCCCTTTGTTCATCCTCTCCAGCACCTCCTGGTCCCCGCTCTCCAGACCCACATGCAGCCTGGAGAGCCCTGCCTCCCTGAGCCTCCTGAGCTCCTCCACCGACCTCCGGAAGAGGGACCGCCCCCTGGCGTAGCAGGTGATCCTCTCCATCTCCCCCAGCCTCCTCCTGACCTCCTCCAGTATCTCCGCCAGCCGGGGGGTGGGCATGAGGAGGACGTCGGCGTCCTGCAGGAAAACCGTCCGGCTGCCCGAGGAGAACCAGGAGAGGAGGTGGTGCAGGGCCCCCCTGCTCTCCCCCGGGAGGGAGGAGAGAAGCCCCCACACCTCCTCCCCTTTTTCTCGCAGGAGCTCCACCACCCTGCCCATCCTCTCCACCTCCTCCTTCACCTCCTCCACCGTCCGGAGGGAGAACTTTCCCCTCCCGTAGGGCTTACCGTAGCAGAACTTGCACAGGGACCAGGGACAGTTCCTGACCACCCTCAGGAGGAGGGAACAGCTTCCCCCCTCAGAAGGGGGACGGATGGGGCCCACCTCGTGGCGGAATCCCCTCAGCTCCTCCAGCTCCCTCACCCGAATCCCTCCAGAAAGGCTCTGACGTTTCTTCCCAGGACCGCGTGGTTGTAGCCTCCCTCCAGCACTCCGTACCTTCTCCCCCCGCACTTCTCCTCCGCTCCCTCCTTCACCATCCTCCCTATCTCCCTGTAGTCAGAGGTGCTGAGGGTGCCTCCCCAGTCCTCTTCGTGATTGTCGAAGCCCGCCGACACGGCCACCAGATCGTAGTCCTCCCTGGAGAGGAAGGAGGCTATCCCCTCCAGTAGTTCCTCCCTCCTCCCTTCGGCGTGGTGATAGGAAGCCCTCTTGGAGCCAGAAAAAATGGCTGCCGTGCCGTCGCCGTAGTGGAGGTCGAAATCCAGAATCGCCGCTTTCCCCACCTTTCTCCGGCTGAGCAGTCTCTGCAGGGAGAGGGCCAGGTTATTGAAGTAACAGAACCCCCAGAAGCTGCTGGGCCCTGCGTGGTGGCCTGGGGGTCTCACCAGGGCGAAGGAGGGCTCCCCCCCGCAGGCCAGCTCGGAAGCCTTTATGGCCCCTCCGGCCGCCAGCAGGGCCACGGGGTAGACCGAAGGGAGGGCCTTCACCCTCTCCAGGTGGGAGGGGGTATGGACCAGAAGGACATCCTCCTCCCCGGCGGGCTCCGGCTCCAAGAACTCGTGCCCCCGCAGCTCCCTCACGATGGCCTCCATCCTTCCCGGTGCGGAAGCGGGGTCGGAGGAGTAAACCGTCAGGAAGCGCTCGCTGTAGATCACCTTCATCTCTGCTCTCCACTTTCCAGGCCAGCGAGGGGAAAAAGCTTTTGAGCCGGTGGGGGAAGGAGGGTGGATGTCCCGGGTAGGAGAGCTGCTCGAGAAGCTGTCCAACGCCGTAGGGATTTCGGGCAGGGAGGAAGAGGTGGCGGAACTCGTGAAGGCGGAACTCCAGCCCTTCGTGGACGAGATGAGAAAAGATGCCATGGGCAACCTGATAGGGGTGAAGAGGGGATCCGAGCCCTCCTGCATGGTGGCCGCCCACATGGACGAGATAGGGCTGATGGTGAAGCACATAGACGAGAAGGGCTTCCTGAGGTTCGTTCCGCTGGGGGGCTGGTTCGATCAGACTCTTCTGAACGAAAGGGTGGTCTTCAGGACAAAAAAGGGATCCGTCTACGGGGTGATAGGCTCCAAGCCTCCCCACCTGCTGGAGGAGGAAGAGAGGAAGAAGCCCGTGAAGGTGGAGAACATGTTCATAGACGTGGGGGCCAGGAGCGAAGCCGAAGTCAGGGAAGCGGGGATAGGGGTGGGCTCCGTGGCCGCCCTGGACCGGCAGCTTCGGCCCCTTATCGGGGGTAGGGTCACGGGAAAGGCCTTCGACAACAGGGCTGGGCTGGCGGTGATGATCGAAGCCGTGAGGAGCACCAGGACGCAGTCCACGGTCTACGCGGTGGGAACGGTGCAGGAGGAGGTGGGTCTGAAAGGGGCGAAGACCTCGGCCTTCGGTCTGGAGCCCTCCGTGGCCATCGCCCTGGATGTTTCCCTCCCAGGTGACTACCCCGGAATAGAGAAGAAAGACTCCGCGCTGGAGATGGGAAAGGGTCCCTCCATCACCGTCACGGACGCCAGCGGGAGGGGCATCATCGTCTCGGAGAGGGTCCTCAGGTGGCTCACGGAAACTGCAGAGGCGCACGGAATCCCCTACCAGCTGGACGTGGCCAGGGGCGGAACCACCGATGCGACCGCCATCTCCCTGACCAAGGCCGGCATACCCACAGGGGTGATAAGTGTTCCCACCCGCTACCTTCACTCCGGGGTGGAAACCCTAGACCTCTCCGATCTGGAGAATGCCAGCAAGCTGGTGGCCAGAGCCCTGGAAGCGGTGAAGGACTACTTCTAGAGATGGATCCTCACGTTCTCCGAAACTAGGCTGAGCCTGAGTTCTTCCGCCACTATGTAGGTGTTCCGCATCTGTACCATCCAGGTAAGGGGAGGATACATGTGGGCGTCGGCGGTGTGGCAGGTCTCCAGGCCCAGCATCCATCCGATCAAGGGTATTCCCCGGTCCACGTGGGAACCATTCAGCACTATGCGACACAGCGGCACCAAGTTCAGGATGATGATGTCGGTCTCCATGTACTTCGCCTTTAAATAGAAGTTCTCGGCGTCCGCGCTCTTTAGCTCTATCCACATGCCGTTCACCAGCATCCTCACGTTTTCGAAGTGGATGGAAGGTGAGGTGACCACCGTAACGTTTTCGTTCTCATAACCCACCATGTGGAGCTCGCTCCAAGTGTAGGAGTAGAACGCCCAGACCTGAAAGGTCTCACCGGGACTTCCCAAGAGGGGGGCGGCCAGGAGGATGGAAAAGACCAGCAGCAGGCCAGCGGCGGTGCCCTTTCTTCCCAGCGTGAAAAAATGAAAAGGCTGGCGTCTGGTTTCACGTCTCAAGCTTTATCACCATGTTCCCCAGGTCCAGGGAGGCCACGACCATCTCGGTTACCCAGGCGCTGACGTTCTCCACGCGAAGGGTGTCCGCGGTCACGGCGAAGTCTCTGCCCCCGTAGGGACCTATGCGCTGGTTGGTGGCCCTCATGCTTCCCGCCGAGAAGTTATCGCACTTCATCAGCACCCCGCTGGCCGACGCCTGCGGACTCCGGATGAGGGTCCTTATCGTCAGCCCCCCTAGGCTCATTTCCTTCACTATTTCCAAGTTGGAGAGGGTGGCGCTGCTCAGCTCCTGGAAAATCTTTCCACCGTAGTTGTCCATGGTCCCCACGTACATGTTCAGGTTCTGCCCGTCGATGCTTCCCGCCCTGAGCTGAAAGTCGTCCACGGGCATCGCCAGACCCACTCCCATCACCGTGGAGAACACTATTACACTCGCTACCGACGCCAGCCCAACCGCCGCCATTTTTCCGAACCCCTCCATTTTCCATACCTCCTTTTTTTTTGTTACGTCATAGGACTCCTTCCTATGACCCTGAAGCCGGCCTCCACGCGTACGCGTGGGCTCCGGCCGCTATGCAGAAGAGGGAGCCCAGGAGGGCTCCCCCGAGCGTCCCCATCCAGGAGAGGGCTGCCATGATGACCAGGAAAAGACCCACGATTTTGCACGAGTCCCTCTTGGGGAACATGGCCATGATGGCTGCCATGGCCAGACAGGAACTCCCCAGGAACATCCCCCAGAAAACGAAGGAGGCGTACATGTACATGGGGAGGAACTTCAGAGGCACGTAGAGAATCATCAAACCACCCAGCACTGCGCAGTAGATCGCCCAGAACGGGTACTTCTCCCTGAGGGACCCCCAGCTTGACCTGAACCGCGGAAAGCGACCTACCAGGGGTGGGAGGAAGATGGCTAAGAGCGCATAGGGCAGGATGGGGACGGCCCACATAATGGAAAGCAGGATGAGAAGGGGTGGGGCGGGGAGGAAGCCGCCTATGGAAAAGTCGAGGTAGAAGAGGAAGCCAAGCAACAGGGAAACCCCCACCAACGTCTGGGTCACCACTCTCCCCGTGGAGGCTAGATCCTTCTGTATGTAGTCCATCACCACCAGCCCGATGAAGGCTAGCAAGAGGGTGGTGAGGAGGAAGGTCACGGCGAGGGTGAAGGAGAAAAGGGAGTGGGTGAAGCTGTGGTACCAGAGGGTCAAGGCGCAGCAAACCAGCAGAATGGGAAAGATGAAATGCTTCTTGTTCCAGAGGTTGAGAAAACCCAACCCTACGGCGATGGCAAACGAGTTCCACTTCTCCCCCAGGCTCCTTAGGTGAGGTAAGGAAAGGCGGGAGTACCTCCCCACCGAAGGTTTGGGGGTCGGGGTAACTTCCGGGGAAGGCACCTCCTGCGAACTCTCCACCTCGAGCTCCTGAACCTTCTTCGCACTCGGGTTATCGCCCTCGCGGTCCGCGCCGCCGGCCAAAAGATGTTTTAGGGACTCCGAGGCTTCCAGGATTCCCAAGCCTATCCCATCCCAGGTTTATTCACCGTGCCCTCCAGCAGTTTCTTTATCTCCTCCACGCTCCTGTCAAGCGCCGACAGGAGCGCCCCACTGATGTCCTGGAGAGTGGTCTTCTCCAGGGTTTCCTCTATCATTTTTTCCAACTTCTCTTCCATCCTCTTTTTGGTCTTCTGTACCACGGAGGTCTTCAGCTCCCCCATCTTCAGCTTGTCTAGACCCTCCAAGATGGACCGCCGGAGGGTGGGTTCTATGAGCCCCTTCAGTTCCTCGGAGAGGCTCTGCTGCAGTTCTTTCCTTATAAGCTCCGAAACCTCGTTTTCCCCCATCTTTATTTTCAGTCCTTCCACTTCCCCCCGCTTTTTTCCCTTTCAGGACACCTTTTATAAAAGGCGGGTAGCAGAGATGAAAAAATGCCACACAGTTTAACAATTTTGTAACAAGGAGGAAGAAATAGAAACAAATCAGAAGGAAATATAATCTACCCCCCGAACCTGAGAGGGAAAGGATGAAGCTGAACATCCCCACGGAGAACGAAAAGCTCAAAAAGCTCATCCAGAGGGTGGAGAGCGACCCAGAGCTGGAGGAGCTCTGGAAGTGCTCCAACGTGATGGCCATAGACCGGCTGGGCTTCACCGACCACGGACCGGTGCACGTGAAGATCGTGGCCAACGCCGCCCTGCGCCTCTCCCATCTGCTCGAGGGAGTGGAAAGGCCGGGGGTGGTGAGGGATCACCACCTCTCCCAAGAGGACTCCGAGATCGTGGTCTTCCTGGCGGCTGTCCTGCACGACCTGGGGATGGTGGTCCAAAGGGAGGAACACGAGAAGTACAGCGTGGTGCTGGCCCATCACTTCCTCCACAAGTTCCTTCACGACTATCCCCCCGAGGAAAGGGCCGTCATCCTCTCCGAGGTCCTCCACGCCATCACCTCCCACTACTCCGGGGTCTGTCTGACCAAAGAAGCAGGAATCCTGTGCATAGCCGACGCCCTGGACATGGAGAAGGGGAGGGCCAGGATTCCCTTCGATGCCGGCAAGGTGGACATCCACTCGGTCTCGGCCCTGGCCATAGAGAACGTGGAGGTGCTGAGGGGGGAGAAGAAGCCCGTGACCATCAGGATAAGGATGTCCAACTCCGCCGGCATCTTCCAGGTGGACCAGTTGCTTAGGGAGAGAATAAGGAAATCCGGGCTGCAGGACTGTGTGGAGGTGATAGCCGAAATCTCCGAAACGGAGAAGAAAATCCTCCACAGGTTCGAGCTGAGGTGAGGGAGTGTACACCCTGATCCCCCTCAAGCAGGCCGAGATCACGGCCCCTATCGGTTTGGGCATGCTCATGGGGGACATGACCCAGCTGGTGACCGCCCCCGTCTACGTCTGGTGCGTGGAAGGGGGTAGGAGGAAAATCCTGGTGGACGCAGGGGTGGAGGCAAAGGGGAGAGGTGACCTCGAGGTGAGGGGTGGAGGGGAGGAGGGGCTGAAGAAAGCCCTCGAGAGGGTGGGGCTCTCACCAGGGGAGGTGGAGGTGCTGGTGCTCACCCACCTCCACTTCGACCACGTGGCCTGTGCCGGACTCTTCGAGAACGCTAGGATCTACGTCCAAAAGGAGGAGTGGGAGACTGCCCTCTCCCCCCTCCCTCCCCTCCGCCCCTTCTACGACCAGAGGCTCCTGGAGCCCCTGGAGGGGATGGACCTGGTGCTGGTGGAGGGCGATCAGGAACTGGAAGAAGGGCTGGAGCTCCTCCACCTCCCCGGCCACACGGAAGGAATGCAGGGGCTGGCCCTCCGCACGAAGGCGGGGAAGGCGGTGCTGGCTTCCGACCTCCTCTACACTTACCTGAACCTCCACTCCCCCTTTCCACACACACCCTTCTACCCGCCTGCCCTCATAGTGGACCTGAGAGACTGGTTCCGGAGCGTCCACAAGGCCCTGAGGGTGGCCTCCCGCAGGGAGCTGGTTTATCCGGGGCATGAACCCTCCCTGGAGGGAAAGAGGCTTCCGGAGGTGGAAGGATGAAAGAGGTTCAAAGGGTGGCGGTGGTGGGGGCGGGATCCATGGGGCATGGGATAGCCGAGCTCTTTGCCATGCACGGGTACGAGGTGAATCTGGTGGACGTGGGGGAGGAAGTGCTCAGGGAGGCCCTGAGGAAAATCGAGAAAAGCCTCAGGATGATGGAGGGAGAACTCAGGGAAGGGGTGGAGGAAATCGTGCGAAGAATCCATCCCATGGCGGACCTGAAGGAGGCCCTGCGGGAGGCCGACTTCGCTCTGGAGGCGGCCACGGAGAAGGTGGACCTGAAGGAGAGACTCTTCAGGGAGATGGACGGGGCCCTGCCCGAAGGGGCCGTGCTCTCCACCAACACCTCCTCCATAAGCGTTTCCAGGCTGGCCAGGGCCACCTCCCGACCGGAGAGGGTGGTGGGCACCCACTTCGTCCACGCCCCTCAAAGGGTGGACGGCTTCATGCCACCCCACTTCTCCATCCTCCTCCCGCTCGTGGAGGTGGTCAGGACGGAGTACGCAAGCCAGGAGGTGCTGGAGCTCACCATGGAGCTCATGAGAAGGATAGGAAAAGCGCCAGAACTGGTGAAGGACACGCCAGCCTTCGTGGCCAACAGACTCCTCGTGCGGGCTGGCCTGGAAGTTTCCTACGCCCTGGAGGAAGCCGACCCCTACGAGATAGACGCCTGCGCCATCTACGGCCTAGGGATGCCGCTCGGGATCTTCCAGCTCATAGACGTGATAGGGTTGGATGTCGCCCTCTACATCTTGGAGTACCTGAGGGGGGAGCTGGGGGAGGAGTACGCACCCCCGGAGGCCCTGAGGACCATGGTGGAGCAGGGATACCTGGGGCAAAAAACGGGGAAGGGGTTCTACGACTACTCCCTGGGACCCCCCGAACCCAAGAGGGAGGACTGGAGGGACTTCGATCCCCTGCGCCTCCTGGCACCCATGGTCAACGAGGCCTGCGGGATGATCGAGGGGGGAATAACCGACGCCAGCCAGCTGGAGAGGATTTCCAGCCTCTCCTTCGTTCCGCCCGGCCTCTTTTGCGTGGCGGAGGAGTTCGGGGTGGAAAAGGTGGTGGGGAAGCTGGAGGAGCTCAAACCCAGAGGCAGGTGGTATGAGCCCCGTCCCCTCCTGAGGAGAATAAGGAGCTTCTCCGAGCTCCTTCAGATCTGAGCATCCTGGGAGGCCCTCAGCCTTTCCCAGTACTTCTTGTTGTAGGGACACCCTGGGTCCGCCCCACGCACATCCCCGAAGTACCCGTAGGCCCTGGCCCTGCACCCCCCGCACACATACCTGTACTGACAGGACCCGCACCCCTGCAGGCCATCCCTGTCCCTCAGCTTCCAGAGCACCTCCGAGCTTTCCCATATCTCCTTCAGCCTCTTCTCCCTGAGGTTCCCCAGCGGGATGGGCATGAACACGCAGGGAAGCACCTCACCGTCCGGCTGCAGGCCGCAGTACAGCCTCCCGGCCCCACATCCTCCCAGGAAGTCGGCGAGACTCCTGGTCCTCCCCCTCAAAGCCTTAAGGGTTCCCTGGCTGGCGAAGTGGGTGGGCACGGGACCCAGCCCCTCTCCCCTCCCTTCCTCCACCATCTGAAGGGAGACCACGGAGAGCTGGGGGGCGGTGCTCAGGCAGAAGAACCCCGTGCTCACCATCCTCTCGTAGAGATGGTGCAGGAGCTCCCACCTCTCTTCCGGACTCAGGTCCTCCTCCACTATCTCTTTCCCCCTTCCCACGGGCACGTAGTTGAAGACCATCACCCTCCTCACCCCCAGCTCCTCCCTCACGAAGTCTATGAGGGGGGGTATCTCCCTGAGGTTCCAGTGAGTGGCGGTGATGGCCACGCAGGTGTCCAGACCCTCCTCCACCGCGTTTCTTATCCCCTCGCAGGTCCTCTTCCATATTCCCGGTATCCCTCTGAAGCGGTCGTGCGTTTCCTCGAACCCGTCCAGCGAGACCTCCACGTAGTCTATGATCCCCCTCATCCCCCTGCATTTCTCCCTCGTGAGAAGGGTGCCGTTGGTGGCCACGGACACGAAAAGCCCCCCCTCCTTGCCACGGGAGGCTACCTCCAGCAGGTCCCCTCTGAGGAGGGGCTCCCCCCCCGAGAAGGCCACGGCCACCACCCCTGAGTCCAGAAACTCGTCGATCACGTGCTTGGCCTCCTCGGTTGTGAGTTCGCTTGTCAAGGCCGCTCCTGCACTCTGGTAGCAGTGGAGGCACTTCAGGTTGCAGGCGTTGGTGTAGTTCCACACCACCAGGAAGGGGGAAGCGGTGACGAAGGGCCTCCTCACCCCGTACTTGGCTATCCCCTCCAGGACGTTGACTATTCCCCTCCTCATCACGGGTTCACGCAGGAGCTCCTTCAGCTTCTCCCGGGGATACCCGAAGAGATGAGTGCCCCTATCGAGCACCGCCCCCACCAGCAGGGAGGAGAGGAGATCCCTGACACCACCCTCCGCCTCCTCCCCCACATACCTCCTGATGGCCAGGTCAAGCCTGCTTCCCCCTCCCCTCCTCTCCCCAGCCACGAAGTTGAGGAGAAAACGGGTGAGGGGGTTCCCAAGCCACCTCTGTACCGAGTTTACAAGAACCTCCTCTCTCCTCTTCCCATTGGCGGGAGAAGACATCTCTTCCTTTTTCTTTTTCCTCTCTAAAAGTTTAATCGGGATAAACCAAGAAGGAAGGGGCCCGTGGCCAAGCCGGGATAAGGCGGCAGCCTTCTAAGCTGCAAATCGTGGGTTCGAATCCCACCGGGCCCGCCACCCTTCAGAGGCCCTTAAGAGTTCCCCAAAGCAACATGAAAGGGCGATGATGAGAGAAAGGGTTCGGAGGAGACGATGAGAGGACCCCAAGCTCCTGAGCCCCCGCTCCGGAAAGAAGAAAAAAGGCGGAGGAGAGTATTGTGGGTGCCCCGGTGGTGTAGCCCGGCCAATCATAGTGGCCTCATGGGCGGCGAGGAGTCGCCCAGGCCAATCGAGCCACAGACGCGGGTTCAAATCCCGCCCGGGGCACCTTCCTGAGGTGTAGCTGTGGAAAAACTGCTGATAAAAGACGGATACCTCGTAACCATGGACCCCAGGAGGAGGATCCTGAAGAGGGGCTCCGTGCTGGTGGAAGGCAACCGGATAGTGAAGGTGGGGAAGGAGATAAAGGAGAGGACCGACCGGGTGATAGAGGCCAGGGGAAGGGCGGTTCTGCCGGGGCTGATCAACGCCCACACCCACTCTCCCATGACCCTCTTCAGGGGGGCTGCGGACGACATGGAGCTGGACCCATGGCT
The DNA here is from genome assembly GCA_938074535.1 of uncultured archaeon. GTDB lineage: Archaea > Hadarchaeota > Hadarchaeia > Hadarchaeales > WYZ-LMO6 > WYZ-LMO6. The sequence continues at coordinate 3,343 of CALJER010000016.1, read as the reverse complement.
GAGGGAGAAGATCTGGCCCGTGGAGGCTAGGCTGAAGGCAGAAGACTGCTATGTGGGGGCCCTCCTCGCCTGCGCCGAGATGATCAAGTCAGGGACCACGTGTTTCGCAGACATGTACTTCTTCATGGAGAAGGTGGCGGAGGCGGTGGGGAGGAGCGGGCTCAGGGCCTCCCTTTCCTACGGGATGATAGAGCTGGGCATCCCCGGAAGGTGCGAGGAGGAGCTGAGGAAAGGAGAAAAGCTAGTGAGGGAACACCACGGCTCCTTCGGCGGGAGGGTTCAGACCATGTTCGGCCCCCACGCCCCCTACACCTGCTCCCCGGAGTGCCTGCGGAAGGTCGGGGAAAGGGCTGAGAAGCACGGGGTGGGGATACACATCCACCTCTCGGAGACCGAGAAGGAGGTGAGGGAGGTGAAGGAGAAGTACGGGAAGACCCCCGTCGAGCTCCTCCATTCCCTGGGCCTGCTGGGCCCCAGGCTGCTCGCGGCCCACTGCGTGTGGATAACCGAGGGGGAGATGGAGCTCATGGCAGGGAGAGGGGCGAAGCCGGTCCACAACCCCACCAGCAACCTGAAGCTCGCCTCCGGGATCTCCCCGGTGCCCGCCATGCTGGAGAAGGGGATACCCGTGGCGCTGGGGACGGACGGGGCGGCCTCCAACAACAGCTTGGACATGTTCCAGGAGATGAAGCTCGCCGCCCTGATCCACAAGGGCTGGAGAAGAAACCCCACCCTCATGCCCGCCCAGACCGTGCTGGAGATGGCCACCCTCCACGGGGCAAAGGCCCTAGGCATGGAAGGTGAGGTGGGATCCATAGAGGAGGGAAAGAAGGCCGACCTCATCCTGGTGGACCTCCGCAGCCTCAGGTTCTCCCCCCTCCACCAGGTGCTCTCCCACCTTGTCTACGCCTCGAGCGGGGAGCTGGTGGACACCGTGATCGTGGACGGGAAGGTCCTCATGGAGGGGCGTAAGCTTTTAACCCTTGACGAGGAAAAAATACTGAAAATGGCGGAGGAAACCGCTTCCAGACTTTTCGAGGAGGGTGACTTCAAGGAGGAGCCACACGAGGAGCTCTTTGAGCTGGAGGACGAGCTGGAGAGAAAAAAGAAGAAAAGGGGGAAGTACAGGGCAGTGTACCGGAAGGCCCACAGGTAAGACCGTCCACAGAGACAGGCGTCAGTACTCCTCGCACTTCAGCTGGTAGAAGCTCCTCTCGTGGTCGCAGGAGGGGCATCTCTCGGGTGGCTCCTTCCCGAAGTGCACGTAGCCGCACTCCCTGCACACCCACCAGACCTCCTTCTCCTTTCTGAACACCGTTCCCCTCTCCACCTCGCGCAGGAGCTTGGAGTACCTCTCCTCGTGGTGCTTCTCTGCCACCGCTATGGCCCTGAGCCTGGACGCCACCTCCGGCAGGCCCTCCTCCTCCGCCACCCTGGCGAACTCCGGGTACATGCTGGTCCACTCGTAGTTCTCCCCAGCTATGGCCGCCCTGAGGTTCTCCGCCGTGGTGCCAAGGGTGGTGGGAACGGACGCCTCCACCCTCATCTCCTGCGGCAGGCTTCCGCCCTTCTTCCCGAGCTCGCTGATCAGCCTGAAAAGCCAGGACGCGTGCTCCTTTTCGTTCTCCGCGGTGATGAGGAAGATCTCCGCGATCTGCTCGAATCCCTCCTTCCTAGCCACCTTGGAATAGAAGGTGTACCTGTTCCTCGCCTGACTTTCCCCCACGAAGGCCTTCGCCAGATTTTCCATCGTTCTTCTCATGCGTGCAAAGTGAGATTTCTCTCATATATATCTCCATCTCCTCTCCCCCCGAGAGGTCTCTTCGGCCCCCGCCCCCTCGAACTCGCTTCCGAAACCCGAAGTTTTCAGTTAGCTATTTAAGGGGGGAGGGGAGAAAAAGACGGTCCTAAAATGAAAAACGAAGCCGTAATAGTGGACTACCTGCGGTCTCCCTTCTCCCGGTCCAGGCCTAGGGAGCCTGACAGGGACGCCTTCAACAGACTTAGGATGGATGTGGTGCTGGGGATGCTTTACAAGAAGCTGGTGGAGAGAACCGGGATAAAGCCCGAGGAAATCAACGATGTCATCTCGGGTTGCGCTTTGCCCGTGAAAGAGAACTGGAGCTACGGAGGCAGATTCCAGCTCTTCCTAGCGGAGCTGCCAGAAACAGTGCCGGCCACCTTCGTGGAGAAGCAGTGCGCTTCCTCCATGGTCTCCATCAGGGTGGGGGCGATGGAGATCATGTCGGGCTTCTCCGACATAGTGCTGGTGGGGGGATACGAACACATGACGCACGTACCCATGCAGGCGGAATACATGCTGGAGTTCGTGGATCCCTGTCCAGACCTGATGACCGATCCCAAGTACGAGAAGTACGACCTGGTCACGGGCATGAACATGGGGCTCACGGCTGAGAAGCTGGCGGAGATGAGGAAGGACGTAATCACCAAGGAGGACATGGACAGGTGGTCGGTGGAGAGCCACATGAAGGCGGCCAAGGCACTGGAAGAGGGATACTTCAGGGGTGAAATCATGCCCGTGGAGGCTCCACAGGCGGATGGGACGGTGATGAAAGTTGACAGGGACCTCTCCATAAGACCAGACACCACCCTGGAGAAGATAGCATCGTTACCGCCCGCCTTCAAAGAAGGAGGAGTGATCACGGCAGGGAACTCCTCCCCCCTCAATGCTGGAGCCACGGCCATGATGCTGATGTCCCGCAAGAAGGCTGAGGAGTACGGGTTAAAACCCATGGCCTCCATCGTGTCCCTTGGATGGGGAGGGGTGAACCCCGGCGTGATGGGGAGGGGTCCCGTACCCGCCAGCAGGATGGCCCTGCAAAAGGCCGGACTAAAGGTGGAGGACATAGACTACTGGGAAATCAACGAAGCCTTTGCCATCGTGCCCCTGAACACCATCTACGAGCTGAAGATTCCCGACCCGAAGAGGGTAAACGTAAAAGGAGGGGCGATAGCCATAGGACACCCCTTGGGGGCCACCGGATGCAGGCTGGTGGGCACGCTGGCCAGGATCCTGCAGGAGAAGAGGGGGACCTACGGTCTGGCAACTCCCTGCGTGGGCGGTGGACAGGGAGAAGCAGTAATCATAAAGAGGGAGTGAGACTCCCCCCATCTTTATTTTTTTTCTTTACCATATACCGCAGGCGGGGGTGCCCGAGCCTGGCCAAAGGGGCAGGACTTAAGATCCTGTGGCCTGAGGGCCGTCGAGAGTTCGAATCTCTCCCCCCGCACTAATCTTTCTCTCACCCCTTCTCTTGCTAAGAGCTTTGGCCCCGCCAAATCAAAAATTTGAAGGAAAATCACATACCCCTAGCTTTTTACT
>CALJER010000015.1 GCA_938074535.1 uncultured archaeon | reverse complement strand
TCCACGGCCCTCAGCACCCTCTCCGCCTCCTCCCCCCTCACCCCCATCCCCTCCAGGACCAGACGGAGCAGACGCACGTTTCCCACCCTGAACTCACCCTCCAGACCCAGCTCCCCGAACACCTCACGGGTGAGGGCGATGACCTCGGCATCGGCCTCCGGCCTGGGACTCCCCAGCACCTCCACCCCCGCCTGCCTGAACTGCCTCCACCGGTGGGCCTGGGGCTCCTCGTACCTGAAGCAGGGCCCGAAGTAGAAGAGCTTCACGGGCTTGCTTTCCGACCTCAGCCTCTCGAGGTAGAGCCTCACCACGGGGGCGGTGAGCTCGGGCCGCAGCGCAAGTTCCTTCCCTGACTTGTCCCTGAAGACGTAGAGCTGCTTCACCACCTCCTCCCCGCTCTTCCTGGTGAAGAGCTCCAGGCTCTCGAAGATGGGGGTCTCCACCTCTCTGTACCCCCACCTCCTGAAAACCCCTCTCATCACCTCCTCCACCCTTCTGATGCACGCCAGCTCCTTTCCCAGCAGGTCCCTCGTTCCCTTGGGCCTCAAGCCTCCAGCCTCCCCCAGTCCACCCTGAAGAGGAGGACCAGACCGTTGGAGCTCTGGTAGACCTGCTGAAGATAGGGTATGGAAGGGGGGCTGACGAAAGCCAGCATCCCCACGGGATCGGGTATGCCCCGGATGGCCTCGGAAACTCCCTGCACCAGCCAGGCCCTTACCAGGTTCTCCCCGAAGAAGAAGAGGACCAGCGTCTCTTTCAGGTCCACCCTCTCCGGTGGCCTGAAGCTGATGCCCTGTGGGCTCCCCCGCTCGTTGAGGGAGATGGAGGCCAAGCCATCGAGGTAGAGGTTCCCGTTCCCGGTTCTGAGGTACACTTCACCGTTGTCGGTGAGCACCACGTTCTTCCTGTTCTCGCCGAAGTCCAGCACCCACCCTCCCTCCTCCCGCGCGGGAGGGGACCTCAACCTGGTGGCGATCCTTCCCGCACTCAGCACCTTTGAGAGGGGGGCATCGCGGGTCTTGTAGCTGTAGGCCTGCCAGTACTGTCCCGCGTGGAGGACCAGATAGTCTATCCTGCAGCCGTGGTTGTCCCTGTACGTCCGGAGCAGCCAGCTCAGCTCCTCCACCCCCATCAGGGGTATCGCCTGGATGTCGGGCCTCCTCCCGTTGACCGCCCACTCCCTCCTGGGGAGGTCCACCCCGTAAATGAGGGCCCTGTTTCCCTGCACCGTGTAGATGAAATCCGGGGGGCGGATGGGATAGCGGGTGAAATCGTTCTCCCACTCGCCCTCCCTGGCCAGGTACTCCACCCCGTCGCAAACCGAGTTCCTCTCCGAAACCCCGGTCATGAGGTGGCCGTATGACCACTCGATGGCCACCACGGAGTCCTCCGGGGAGTTCTCCCTCAGCCAGTTGAAGGTCTCCACCAGACCGCTGTTCGTCCCCCTCGGGTTCCCCCACTCCGTGGGGGGCACGACCCTCTCCGCATACGTGTACGCGTGGGAGACCAGAGGGGAGACCGCTACCGCCCCGCAGAGGGCTGCGAGGAGGGTGGTCCTGGACCAGTCCATCCCTGGCGACCGGAGCTCCGCCGAAGCCCTCCTGACCAGGGAGACCAGGAAGCCGGCTCCCACCCCCGCCATCACCGCCACGAAAGGCCACCACTGCCTTATGAAGCGGGCCTGACCAACTTGGGGCCAAACCAGACCCATGAGCACCAGCAGCCACACGAAGGGAAGGAAGTCCCCCGCCCTCCTCCTCGAAAGGAGGGCAAGGAACCCTATTCCCATGAGCAGAAAAACCAGCTTCCCCATCGCCTCCGAGGAGTAGAACTGTGGCGGGAGCTCACCCCAGGAGCTGAAGGGCCGCATCTCGCTGGCGTAGCGGGCGAAGGTCAGCCCCCCTCCCCCTCCGGTGCTCCAGGCCCACCCCACGAGCACTCCCACCGTCGCCGCGAAGAGGAGCCAGACCATCCCCACCTTGCTCCGCACCCTGCTCCCCTCCCACCAGAAGTACAGCCCCACCGTCACCGCTCCCGCACCCGCAGCCAGGGAGAGGGCGGGAGGGAGGTAGCCCCAGAGGCCCAGAAGAATCCCCTTCCAGTAGGTCACTCCCCCTTCCCCCAGCACGTAAACGAACACCGCCAAAACAGAGAAGACGACCAAGAGACCCAGCGCCTGGGGGAGGTGCTCCCTGGTGGAGGAGAGGACGGCCTCCCCCGCGTTCCCCCTCCTCCACAGGCCCTCCAGGAACCTCGCCCCCACGCCCAGCAGGGGGGCGACCAGGATGGCGGGGAGGAGGTACCACCACCCTTCCCAGGAGAGGGCGAAGATCCCGAGCACACCCCCCGTCAGCCCCCCCCACCACAGGGCGGAGGAAAAGGACCTGGCTTTCAGCATCCTCAGGGAGAGGAAGACCGCCCAGAGGGTGAGGAGCGTCTGGAGCGCTTCCCTGTCGAAGGCCCCCACCTTGCACCAGTAGATGAGGTCGGTCATGAGGGCCAGGAGGAGGGCCGCCACCGCTCCCGCCGCCTCCCCCCAGAGCTCCCTGCCCACCAGGAAGGCGGGGAGGAGGGAGAGGGCCAGGATGAGGGGGGACCAGAGCCTGCAGACATCCATCAGGCTCACGTCGGAATCGAGGGAGTGAAGGGCACGGTAGAGAGCCACCAGCATGAGGGGTTGCCCCTGATCCCTGGGGCTGATGGACCATCCGACCGGACCGTGGGAGAGGGAGTACCTCTCCACCATCCCGTCCTGCCTGTCGATCTCCTTGGCTATGCCGAAGAAAAAGCCGCTGTCGGAGGTGTTGAGGGTGTCCCCGTTTTTCCCAGGAACGAGGAGGATGGAAAAGCTCAGGGCCATCAGCGAGAGCAGGTACAGGACCACCGCCAGTCCCCTGATGCTCAAGCTCTCCCTGCTCTCTCAGAGGGCCCAAAATAAAAGCCGAACGCGAAGAACTCTACTTCTTTTTCTTCTTGGGCTTTTCCTCCACGCTGGGCGGTGAGATGTCCTTGGTGGTGGCCATGATCCACCCCAGCCAAAAGCCTAAACCGGCCAGGACGATCATCCCTGCGGCCACGGGCACCACGACCCACAGGGGGGCATTATAGTTCCCGAACTTCCAGATCTGCCACCACCTGCCCAGCGGGAAGAGGATGTAGAGGGCCGCTATGATTACGCATGCCAGACACAGAACGGCTCCGAGTGCCCTTGAACCCGCTCCCATGCTGCACCTCGAGGGAATTGGGACACCCCCTTTAAATAGTTTCCCGCCTCCCCTCCATCCCGACCCGGCGGCGGACACCGAAGGCCCAAATCGGGATCGAAGAGCGCTTCCGTTATTCCGGCATGCTCTTAGCCGCTGAGGGAATTCCAAAGGCTGCGCCCCGGTTCCAACGCCTCCGGACAAAGGGCTATCGCCATACCCCGGCCATCGGTGCGGCCGGGACCCATGCCAAGATTGACACCTTCGTGCTTACTTAAACCGTTCTGGTTAGAGTCGGTGGCGAGCGGCGACAAGCCCTCACGTTGACTGAAACCCAGGATTTTGAAAGAAAAAAATTAGGGCTCCTACTCGTAGGTGTAGAAGCCCTTCTTGGTCTTCTGACCCAGCTCTCCCTTCTTCACCATTTCCTCGAGCAGCGGGCTGGGCTTGTAGAAGGGTCCGTACTTGGCCGAAATCTCCTTGAGCTTCTGGACCACCACGTCTATCCCGAGGGAGTCGGCAATCTCGAGGAAGCCCATTGGCAGGTTGAATCCCAGCTTGAGCGCCTTGTCTATGTCGTCCCTGGTGGCCACCCCGTTCCTAATGAGCTCCGCCGCCACGTTGATGCCCACGTAGGTGGGGATGAAGGGATCGAACTTCTCGGCCTTCTCGAGGGGAAGGTCGAGGGGCACCCACTTCTTGTCGGGATACTCGTAGAAGCCCTTCCCCGTCTTCACCCCCAGCTCACCTTTCTTCACCTTCTCCTCCAGCAGCGGGCTCATCTTGAACCCCGGCTCCCTCTCCTGCATGAACTTCGAAACGCTGTAGGCTATGTCTATGCCCGTGTAGTCCAGCAGCCCGAACATGCCCATGGGCATTCCGGCCTTGTGTATGGCTGCGGCGTCCACCTCCTCCACCGTGTACTCCCCATTGTAAACCATCCAGTGAACCAGGTTGGAGCCCGTGATCGTGCAGCGATTGGCTATGAAGCCCGGAACGTCCTTGTTCACTATGACCGGTTCCTTCCCCCACTTCTTCGCCAGCTCCGCCGTGATCCTCACCACTTCATCGCTCGTCTTGTCCCCCTTTATCACCTCCACCAGCCTCATGAGCTGTGGCGGGTTGAAGAAGTGCATCCCCACCACTCTCTCCGGCCTTGTGGTGGCGGAGGCCATCTCAGAGATGGGGAGGGCGCTGGTGTTGCTGGCCAGGATGGCATGCTTGGGGGCATTTTTGTCCACCTCCCTGAAAGTTTCCTTCTTTAGGTCCAGCTTCTCCGGGATAGCCTCTATCACGAAATCCACGTCCTTCACAGCATCGGCCAGGGAGACGAACTTTTTCACCCTCCTCAGGGCCGCATCCGCTTCCTCCTGGCTGATCTTCCCCTTCTGCGCCATCTTGTCCAGGCTCCACTTTATCTTCTCTATCCCGGCCTGGAGGAACTCGTCGCTGATATCCCTCAGGTTCACCTCCATCCCGCTCATCGCTGCAACCTGAGCTATTCCGTGACCCATGGCCCCTGCCCCGAGAACTGCTACTTTCTTTATTTCCATCTGCTCACCTCTTTTTTTTGAAGTGATTCTAACTGCCCCCATATATTTTTTGTGGAAAGGAGAAAAGAGGAGGTGCAGAGGCGAGAGATAGAAGTGGACGGACTCCAAGCCACCCTCTGCTCCCCACCGTCCCCCTGCAGAGCCTGCGTGATCCTGTGCCACGGCCTCTTCGGGAGTATGTACAGCCCCAAGTACACCGAGCTCTCCGAAGAACTCGGACGAAGGGGACTCCCCTCCCTCAGGTTCAATCAGAGGATGGGAGAAGGTGGGAAACAGGCCACTCTCACCCAGAGGATAGAGGACCTGAAGAAGATGGTCAACTTTGCCCGCTCCCTGGGCCACGAGAGGATAGGACTCATGGGGAGCAGTCTCGGGGGGTGCGTGATCCTCCTCTTCTCCTCCCTCCACGGAGGGATTCATGCCCTGGCTGCCTGGGCCACGCCGAGCAGACTGGAGAGCCTGCTGGAGGGGGAAGGACTGGAGGAGCTGGCGGGGGATGCGAGGAAATACCGCCTCCTCGAGTCCGTGCGCAGGGTGAGGGCACCCCTCCTCCTCCTGCACGGAACGAAGGACGAACTGGTTCCCCCCCACCACTCGTGCGAACTCTTCGAGGAAGCCCTCCCGCCCAAAGTGCTGCTGTGGGTGGAAGGGGCCGACCACAGGTTCACCCAGGAGGGAGGGAGGAGGACTGCCGTCGAGTTCACGGCGGAGTGGCTGAAGAAAAAGCTCCTCTGTCCCTGACCGTGGAAAAAAAAGAGGGGAAGGGGGACTACTTCTTTATCTTCTCGATGAATTCCTCCACGGGTATGGCCGGGAGGCTCATCACCTTGAGCGTCCCCCTGGCACCCAGCTCGATGGAGATGCGGGCTATCGTTTCGTTGTTGGGGGCCTCCACGATGTTGACGAAGTCGTAGGGACCGAGTACGGCGTACTGCTTCAGCACCTTGGCCCCAAAGCCTTCGATCTCCTTGTTCACCTCCAGAATGCGGTTGGGCCTGTCCCTGATGGTCTTCCTCCCCTCAGCCGTCAGTATGGACAGCAGGATGTAGGTGGGCATCAATTTCTTTACGATTTTCGTTTAAAAAAGGTGACGGTCGAGGAGGCACCGGAGGGCCTCCTCCAGATCCCTCACCTCGCAGTCCTTTCTGCCGTGGAAGACCTCCCCCCTCCTGTTGACCCATATCGTCCTCATCCCCGCCTCCTGGGCGGGCTGGATGTCGTGGGTCGTGCTGTCGCCCACCATCACGCTCTCCTCCGCCCTCGCCCCGGCCAGCTCGAGGGCCTTCAGGTAGTACTCCCTCTCCGTCTTCCTTATCCCCACGTTGTGATCACCGAGCACGGAGTGGAAGTACTTCCTGCCACCCACCCTCTCCAGGGAGGAGGCCTTCTGAAGCGCGTTCTCGGAGGTGGCGAGAAACAGCCTGTACCTGCGCGAAACCTCGTCCAGGAAACGGAAGGCCTCGGGGAAGAAGGTGGGGGTGCGCCAGCACTCCTCCATGGCCCTCTCGAAGGCCGAGGTAATCCGGGAAGCCACATCTTTCCGGTAGGGCCTTCCCAGCTTCTGAAAAAGCAGGAGGCAGTGGAACTCCCTGTCGTCGTGCCTCTCCGGGTACCACCTGTGCACCATGTCCCTGTGCACCTCGAAGAGGTAAAGCCTCCAGAGCTCCCTTCCCGTAATCCCCAGCTCGAGGGCCGGCGCCTGAAAGTGGGCCACGAACTTGGAATCGGAGTCGTGGAGGGTGTTGTCGTAGTCCACGAACACGTTCTTTATCGCCACAGAAGAAAAAGGGAGGGAGGGGCTTAAGCCTTGTCCCTCGGTAGGGAGAGGATGCGGGGGGGAACCTATGCCCTCATTCTGCACGTGCCCTTCGACCTGCAGCTCAAGGTGGGGGAGCTGGGGGTGAGGAGCTTCAGGGAGGGTTACTACGCCTACGTGGGCTCCGCCCTCTCCGGGGTGGGAAGGAGGGTGCGGCGCCACCTCGTGAAGGAAAAACCCTCGCACTGGCACATAGACTACCTGAGGATGAGGGCCGCAGTGGTGGACCTGGTAAAGGCCGGAAGCAGGGTGAGGAAGGAATGCAGGGTGGCGAAGGGGCTGGCCGACCTCCCCTCGGTGCAGGGGTTCGGGTCCAGCGACTGCCGCTGCGCCAGCCACCTCTTCTACCATCCCGACAGGCAGCTCCTCACGGAGAGGGTCCTCCGCGCCTTCAGGAAGGCAGGACTCAGACCCGAGCGGGGGTGGGAAGCTCTCCCCGGAGGATAGGTCGATGGCCTGGAGGAGGGAGGAAGCCTACCGCAGGATGGCCAGGAAGATGGGGTACAGGGCCAGGTCTGCCTTCAAGCTGAAGCAGCTCAGTTCCCGCTACTCCCTCCTGCGCAGAGGGGAGGTGGTGGTGGACCTGGGAGCGGCTCCCGGGGGATGGATGCAGGTGGCCAGGGAGGAGGTGGGCGGAGAGGGCTTCGTGCTCGGGGTAGACCTCCAGCCCATTCCACCCTTCCGGGAGTCCAACGTCCGCACCCTTTTGGGGGACCTCCTGGACCCCTCCACGGCCGAACTCATCCTCTCCCACCTTCCCAGAAAGGCGGACGTGCTCCTCTCCGACGCCTCACCCAGGATCTCCGGAGTGCGGGAGGTGGACCAGGCCAGATCGCTGGAGCTGGCGGAGGCCGCCCTCCGCCTGGCGGAAAAAGTGCTCAGGGAGGGGGGGAAAGCCCTGATAAAGGTCTTTCAGGGGGAGGGACTGGAGGACTTTCTGCGGGACTTCCGGAAAAGATTCGAGTTCACGAAAGTCTCGAAGCCCCCCGCCTCCAGGAAGGGGAGCGCGGAGGTCTATGTGGTAGGGAAGGGATACAGGAGGCTCACCCCCTGAAGAGCTTCTCGATCTCCTCAAAGGGGGCGTCCGTCCTGAACCCGGTGGGGGAGAAGTGGGTGCGGAGGGCCAGGTAGCCCCCTTTCCTCAACCCCTCCAAAATCCTCTCCAGCCTCGGGGGGGAAAGGGCTTTCCTGCGGGCCAGGGAGTGGGAGTCGTAGAAGAAGGGCGGACCCTCTGCCTCCTCCGCGCAGAGCCTCAGCATTCTCGCCTCCGTCGACCTGAGCCTGAAGTCCGAAGCCTCCACCTGCCGGAGGGTTTCCTCCACGAATTCCCTCTCCCACAGCCTTCCCAGCCACATTGGTCCCGCGACCTCTCTCCTCCTCCCGCACTCGCAGACCCCACCCTCCGGCCTGCGGGAGGAGGATCTCCTCCCGCACCCGCAGGCCAGGAGGTATCCCTGCTCCCTGAGCAGGGAATTCACCCCACCCCTGCGGGCGAGAAGGTAGACCCTGAAGTAATGGCGGGTGGAGTGGGAGAGAAGGGGGGTGAGGGAGAGACCGTGAACCCCCGCCACCCTCTGGCAGTGGCCTATCAGAATCCTGAGCCCAAGTTCGTGGGAGTACTCCGTCCTGAGGGGAAGGGCCCCGTACTTCCTGAAGCAGGCTGTGGGGTAGGTGCCCGCCAAGCAGGCCGTGTCGGTGGCGGTGAGGGCAAGCAGCCCCGGAGCGGAGAGGGAGACACAGGAGGCCTCCAGGAAGGGGGAGGGGGAGCCGAAGGGGTCAAGGTCCACCACCTGAAACCCCCTCCTGTTCCCCCAGAGGAGGAGGTGGGCTTCCTCCCTGCACACCACCACGTTGGAGAGGGAGTTGAGGGACACGTTCCTGCGCAGAAGGGAATGGGCCTCCTCGGACACATCGTTCACCACCACCTCCCTCACTCCCTCCACCTCGGCCGCGTACCTCAGCCCCCTCGCCCCCACACCCGCGAGCGGGTCGCAGATCCTGAGGTTCCCCCCCACCCTCCGGCTGAAGACCGAGACCGCCGCCACCCCCAGGTCCCTTCCCAGCTCCATGTGGGGGTTGTAGAACACGGGGGCGAGGGAAGGCACGAAGTCCCCGGAGGGGGCCCTGAAGCCCGAGAGCTCCGGTACCTCCAGCTCCACCTTTCCCTCCCTCACCCTCTCCGTCTTCATCATACCGAGTTCCCCCTGCTTTCCTAAAGCTTCGCGAGCCGGTCCGGCAGGGTTAAAGGAGGGAAGGAAAAAGGGGAGAAGATGGGCTGGGAGGAGGGGATGAGAAGGGCTGCCGAGCTCCTTTCCTCTTCCAGCTACGCCGTGGCCCTCACGGGCGCTGGGGTGAGCACGGAGTCGGGCATACCTGACTTCCGCTCCCCGGGGGGCCTGTGGTCAAAGTACGATCCCTCTGAATTCGCCACCCTTTCCTCCTTCCTCAAAGACCCCTCACGCTTCTACCGTGCCGCCTCGGAGTTCCTCTCCGTTTTCACCGCGGAGCCCAACGAGGGACACAGGGCGCTGGCGCAGCTCGAGGAGATGGGCATCCTGAAGGCTGTGATCACCCAAAACATAGACGGCCTCCACCAGGCGGCGGGCTCCAGGGAGGTGGTGGAGCTCCACGGAAACCTCAGGGAGTGCAAGTGCCTCTCCTGCGGCAGGATCTCCCCGATAGAGGTGCTGGTGACGAAGCTCGTGCAGGAGGGGGAGATCCCCCCCCTGTGCGATGCCTGCGGGGGGATCCTCAAGCCCAACGTGATCTTCTTCGGGGAGCAGCTACCGAGGGAGGCCCTGGAAAGGGCCTTCGAACTGGCGGGGAGGTGCGATCTCCTGCTGGTGGCGGGGAGCTCGCTGGCGGTGAGCCCGGCCAACTTTCTCCCCCCCATGGCGGTGGAGAAAGGGGCCCACCTTCTCATCGTGAACGAGGAAATCACGCCCATGGACGCGTTCGCCTCGGTGGTGGTGAGGGGGAAGACGGGCAGGGTGCTCCCCGAACTCGTCAGAAGGGTCAGGGCCCTGAAGAAGAACTGAAGAAAAAAAATATGGGTCGGAGCCGCGGTTGAGGGCTTACTTGAAACTGGGGGCGCTCTTGGCCACTTCCTGCCCGATCTTGCCGAACTTCATGGCGTCGGCAAGGGAGCCCTGGATGCTGTACTTCTTGGCCATGAAAGCCCTGGTGGCGTCCTCCTCCCTCGTCAGTAGCTTCCACATGATGTCCTTGTTCCCTATCATGGTGAAAGCGGGGCTCGGGTGCTTCCCCGCGTTGAAAGTCACCTGTCCCCCCTTGAACTCCAGGTAGAACTCCTTGGGATCCTCCCCGTCCACCACGAACTGCACCACCTTGTCCCAGCCCTGCATCAGCTTCTTGGCACCCTCGTTCTGGTTCGCCAGCTCCGCAAACATCTTCCAGCCTTCAGCTACTTCTCCCAAGTTTTCACCTTTCCTCCTTCGCCTTTCCCTTATTTAACCCTTCTCCGGAACACCCTCCCCATGAAAACTCGAAAAAAAGGATGGGCAGGCTGCCGCCCGCCTCTACACGAGGCTGACGTTCCTGCCCACTTCCTCCAAGATCTTCCTGAACTTTATGGACTCGGCCAGGGAACCCTGCACGGCGTACTTCTTGGCCATGAACGCCTTAACGGCGTCCTCCTCCCTCGTCAGCAGCTTCCACATGATGTCCGCGTTCCCCACCATGGTGAAGGCTGGACTGGGGTGTCTCCCCACATGGAAGCTTGCCACCCCGTCCTTGGCCTCCAGGTAGAACTCCTTGGGATCCTCCCCCTCCACCACGAACTGCACCGCCTTGTTGCCCCACGCTTTCAGCGCCTGCCTGGCCGGCTCCATAGTGTTGGCTATCTCAGCCGCCTTCTTCCATCCGTCCGCTACCTTTCCCAAGTTTTCACCTTCCCCCCCTTCCCTCGCTCTATTTAACCCTATCGACTCCGCAGCGGGATATATACCGGCCAATACAGCGGCTCCCGCGCCACGGTTAACCCAGCTTCTCGCAGTTGAAGCCCAACCTCTCGCAGAGCTCCTTGTACCTGTTCCTCACCGTGACCTCCGTGACCCTGGCCACGTCCGCCACCTCCCTCTGGGTCCTCCTCTCCCCCAGCATCTGGGCGGCGATGTAGATGGCAGCCGCCGTTACCCCCGTGGGCCCCCTGCCGGAGGTCAGGCCTTTCTCCACGGCCTCCTTCAGGATCTCTATGGCCTTGGACTGGACCTCACCGCTGAGGCCCAGCTCGCTGGCAAACCTCGGGACGTAATCCGCGGGGGAGGTGGGGTGGAGGTGAATGAGCAGTTCCCTCGCTATGAACCTGTAGCTGCGGCTTATCTCCTTCTTGCTGACCCTGGACACATCGGCTATTTCGTCCAGGGTTCTGGGCACCTTGCACTCCCTGCAGGCGGCGTAGAGGGCTGCTCCCGCCACGCCCTCTATCGATCTTCCCCTTATCAGCTTCTCCTCCACCGCCCTCCTGTAGATCACGGCCGCGGTCTCGCGCACGTTCTTGGGAAGGCTTAGATGGGAGGCCATTCGGTCTATCTCCGAGAGGGCGAAGGCCAGGTTTCTCTCTATGGCATCGGAAACCCTTATCCTGCGCTGCCATTTGCGCAGCCTGTAGATCTGCGCCCTGCGCTTGGGCGTCAGATCCTTCCCGTAGGAGTCCCTGTCCCTCCAGTCTATCATGGTGGAGAGACCCTTATCGTGGATGGTGAAGGTCATGGGTGCACCCACCCTTCCCCTCTTGTCTCTCTGCTCCTGGTCGAAAGCTCTCCACTCCGGCCCCAGGTCCATGATCCTCTCCGCTATCACGTAGCCGCAGCCTGCACACACCAGCTCTCCGTGCTCATAGTCCCGCACCAGGCTGGTCCCCCCGCAGCTGGGACATGAGGTCCTCCTCTTGGGCTTTTCCTCCGCCTCCTGCTCGGCCGTCATTTCCTCACCTCCACGTAGAGCTCTTTCCCCAGCAGGTCCTCCCATCTCTTCTCCTCCAGGCCCTTGCTGGGTCGGATCAGGGCATAGGGGCCGGAGACGGGACCAAAAAGGTCCTGGATCCTGCCCACCTCCCCCCTCCCCCTCACCAGCAGGACCTCTCCCAGCTTCTGGGGGCTCTCCAGCTTGGCCACCAGCCCCCTGGGGGTCCTGTGCAGCAACCTTCCCACCCTCCTCATTCCTCCACCTCCGACCCCGCGCCGGTCCTGTTTCTATATTTAAGTTTTTCGAAATATTTAAATTGCACGCCTTTAAGGTCCCGAAAGCTTCATGTGGTGGGGGGCGAAGGGGTAGAGATGGAAAAAACCAAGTTCGTTTATCTCCTGGGTCCTGCAGGAAGCGGAAAGTCCACCCTCCTCTCCTCCATGCTCGACCTCCTTAGCCAGCAGCAGAAGGTCCTCCCCCTCAACCTGGACCCAGGGGCCGACTGGCTCCCCTACACCCCTGAAGTGGATGTGAGAACGAGGATCACGCTGGCGGAGGTGATGGAGGAGTACCGACTGGGGCCCAACGGCGCCCTCCTGGCCTCCGTCAACCTCACCCTCAACCATCTCCCGGAGTTCGAGGAACTGATTTCCTCCTGGGGACCGGACTACGTGCTGGTGGACACCCCAGGACAGCTCGAGCTCTTCGCCTTCAGGGATACGGGGGTAAGGGTGGTGAGGGGGCTGGGGGGGAGGGCCGCCATTCTCTTCCTGGTGGATTCCTTCTTCGCCCGCAGCCCCACCGACTTCGTCTCCATGCTCACGCTTGCCACTTCCGTGCACACCAGGTTCGGTCTGCCCCAGCTCAACGTGCTCACCAAGGTCGATCTCCTCCAGCCCGAAGAGCTGGAGAGGGTGGAGAGGTGGATGGAAGATCCGGACTACCTGTCCTCGGAGGTGGAGGCCGAGGCGAGGGGACTGAGGAGGGAGGTGGCCAGAGGACTGCTCTCGGCCCTCTCCGCGGTGGGCATGCCCACCACCCTCCAGATGGTCTCCCCCCTTCGAAACGAGGGTATCCTCGAGCTTCAGGCATCCGTGGAAAGGCTCTTCGGGGCGGAGACGGAGTTAGACCTGGGAGAGGAGGGATATCGTGGACAGGAGTGAAAAGGGGGTCTCCCCCCTCATCGCCACCCTCAGCCTCCTTCTGCTGGTGGTGATGGCTTTCGCCGTCTACGTCTATGCCTACCTGCGCTCCCCCGCCCCCACCCCCCCCATAACCTGCTTCTTGGAGGTAAGGCAGGTGGGCGGGGGGATAGAGGTGGAACACCTGGGCGGGGACGCCGTGCCGAAGGCCTTCAAGCTGTACAACGGGGCGGTCACCTGGCTGAACCTGGTGGTGAAGCTGAACGGGGAGAACCTGAGCGTGACCGGGGGGGCCAGGGTGGGGGGCCTCACCACGGGGATGGTGGACTTCGGCCCGGGGGCCAGGCTGGAGCTTCCCGTGAGCGTGGGGAAGGGGGACACCGTAACCGTGATCTACGTGCCCGCCCAGCAAACTCTTCGCACGTGGCGGCCCTCTTAGGGGCCCAGCTTTCTTCTCTGCACCATCAGGCAGGCCCCATGCACCACCTCCACCCCCTTCTTCCTGCAGAAGGCTATGGCCTCCTCAGACTCCGACCCTGGCTGCATCCAAACTCTGCCTATCCCCAGCTCCGCGCACTCCCTCACCACCTTCTCGGTTGCCCTCGGCGGGACCACCGTCACCACCACCTCAGGTCTCCGGGGGAGCTCCCTGAGGGAGGGATAGCACTTCTCCCCCAGCAGCTCTCTCAGGTGGGGATTGACGGGAAAAACGGAAAACCCGGCCTCCTTCAAGTCCCGGTAGACCTGGTATCCGTACTTCTTGGGATTGGCGCTGGCCCCCACCACGGCGAAGAGGTTCCTTCGGTCCAGGAAGGATTTCACTTCCACCCCTCCCCTCTCTCCTCCCTTCTATTTCTCCCTGCTGGAAGGGCACCGCCGGCTTTTTCCCCTTTAAAAGAGGGAAAAGGGCCAATCCGGCAGGAGAAAATGGAGCCAAAAAGCCTACCGCGGTTCGAGGAAGTGATGGGTAAGGAAGTGGCGGAGAAGGGAATCCTGGATCCGACCCACGTGATGGCGGTGCTGAAACCGAGCGAGGAGGCCAAGACCAAACTGGAGGGGCTGGAAAAGGCCGAGGTGGACGTTTCCACCAAGGGCAGGGCGGCCCTGGGCCTCACCGAGCTGGCCACCACGCTGAGGGTGAGGTACGGATACACCATAGACGTGGAGCTGGCGAGCGGGGCCCTCTACCACCTGGTGAGGGGGCTGAACCTGTACCCCTGCGGAGTGGTAGCCCACTACTGGCCGGAGACCTCTCCTGTGGTCTTTCTGATGGACCGGGAGATAGCTCTGGTGGTGGCCCCGAGGGTGGAATGAGAAGCTCCCCCCAGGCAGCACGCTGGAAACCTCTAGTTCTTTTTTTCCTTTCCGCCGCCTCTGAACCCCGCCTGAAGATACCGCACCCTTAGAAGCTTCCCCCTTCGGGCCGAGGTGGTGCGGGGGAGGGGATTTGAACCCCCGAACCCCTACGGGACTGGCGCCTCAGGCCAGCGCCTTAGACCTGGCTTGGCTACCCCCGCACCTACTTTTCTAACCTTTTGGGGTTTATCTCTTTACCGAAGGAAAAATCGAGGACAGGCGGAATAACCCCCAGGCTGCAGAAGACCTTCGGCGAAGACCCTGCGGGAAACCTTCCTCACAGCTTCTCCACCAGCTTCTCGAATTCTCCGCACTTCTCCGCTAGGACCTTCACCGCCTGGAGGAAGAGCTGCTCCGGCCTGAGAGAACCGTTGGTCTCCACCCTGAAGATGAACCTGCTGTCATCGAAACTCACCCTTATCGCTCCCCTCTTGCATACCTTCTCACACATCCTGCACATGATACACTTGAGCACGTCCGTAACCACCACCTTCCCACCCGAGAGGGCGAGGATTTTCGGCGGACATGCCTGCACGCAGTCCTCGCAGCCATCGCACTCCTTCTGGTTCACCCTCACCAGCGGCATGTACTTGTAGAAGGCCAGGCCGGGCTGCCACTTCGCGTGCTGCTTCCCCAGCCCCAGCCTCGCGAGGGCGATCAACTCCAGCTTCTGTCCCCTCTCCAGCTTAACGATGGGTATGGAGTCGCTCACCGGCACCACATTCTCATCCGAGGACAGGAGGTCCCCGCTCACCACCAAGCACGGTCCCTCTTTCTGAAGGGAGAGGGTAACGGTGCACCTGGGGCACCTCCCCTCCCCGCACTTGCACTCCTCCGGCAGGACGTAACCCCTCAGGGGGGTTTTCAGGGGCACCATCGCCATCCTGTGGGCGAGAATTTCATCGTGGAGGGCCGAGTCGTTCAGCTTCACCTCCAGCTCGTCCACGGCCATCACGGGGACCTCCCTCAGGATGGCCCTCCTCAGGGAGTTGGCCATGGCGGGGGTAATCCCCTCCAGCCTCAGCTCCATCTCCTGGTCCGTGAGAGAGTTTATCTTCACTTCCATTCAGACCCTCCTCCCCCTCCTCCCCCCCTTCCTCTTCGTACCGTCGTGGGGGATGGGGGTAACATCCTCGATGCTGCCTATCTTCAACCCCGCCCTGGCCAGGGCCCTGATGGCCGCCTGCGCCCCCGGGCCAGGGCTCCTGGAGCCGCTGCCCCCCGGAGCCCTCACCTTGATGTGGACTCCCACTATCCCCTTCTCCATGGCCTCTTCCGCCGCCCTGGCCGCGGCCTGCATCGCCGCGTAGGGGGAGGCTTCCTCCCTGTCGGTCTTCACCACCATCCCCCCAGACTTCCTGGCGATCGTCTCCGCTCCCGTCAGGTCGGTGATGTGGATGATGGTATCGTTGAAGGAGGAGTAGATGTGGGCCACGCCCCACCTCCCTGCTTTGTGTTCGCTCATCCCTCACCCTCCTGTGCAGGCTTTGCGGGGGATGGAGGCACCACCTGGAGGGAGGCCTCCACCTTCCCCTCCTCCTCCGTGGGCACCAGGTAGCTCGGAATCCTCACCTTGTGGTCCCCAATCTTCACGTGACCGTGGACGATAAGCTGCCTGGCCTGGCGCTGGGTCCTCGCCAGACCCTTCCTGTATACCACCGTCTGCAGCCTCCTCTCCAGCAGGTCCTCCAGGGTGAGGCTGAGCACGTCGTCCAGGGTGGCGTTTTCCCCCACCAACCCGAACCTCCTGAGTCTGTCCAGCAGCTGCCTGGTCTCCAGCTCGGCCTGCCTGCCGCTAAGGGCCAGCAGCCTTCTGGCCTGTCTCCTCCATCCCCTGAGGACGGCCGCCGTCTTCCATATTTCTTCTTTCCTCCTCAGACCGTACTTCTTTAGGAGGGCATCCTCCGCATCCATCCTTTCCTTGTCCCAGGGGTGGAGGGGCCTGCTGTACTTCTTCCTCTGCCTCTTCAAGTCCTCACCCCTTCTTCTCCTTCTTGGACTTGGACTCCTTGGCCTTGGCGGCTTCCTCTCTTATCCTCACCTCTTTCCTCTTCACTCCCACGGTCATTCCTTTCCTACCGGTGGTCCTGGTCCTCTGACCCCTCACCGGAAGTCCCAGCTCATGCCTTATCCCCCTGCGGCTCCTTATCCTGCGCTCCAGCCCGATGTAGCCCTGGACCGCCATGTCCAGGTCTGGTCCCAGGAGGTGCAGGTCCTTCCCCGTCTCGTAATCCTTCCTGAGGTTGAACATCCAGGAGGGGATTCCGTGCTTAGCCGGATCCCTGAGCACCTCCTCCACCCTCTTCAGGGCCTCCTCGTCCAGGGAGCCCAGCTTCTCTGAGGGATCGACGCCCGCTGCCAGGGCCACCGCCCTGGCGAAGGCGGGCCCCACCCCTTTGAGCTCGGAGAGGGCCCACTGCACGGGTTTCTCCCCCGGCAGGTCCTTGTAAATCATCCTCACGATGTGCCTGAACTCGGCCATTACGAAAACTTTAAAACCAAAACTTATAAGGAATTGCCCTCCCCCTCTCCCGCCCCCCCAGGAAGCGCCGGGGGAGGGATTTGAACCCTCGAGACCCAAAGGGTCACACGCTCTCCAGGCGTGCGCCTTACCTGGCTAGGCTACCCCGGCCGATGTGTTTGAACCGGCTGGAGTAAAAGCCTATCTAGGCTCCCCCCGGGTCGGAGAAAGGCGGATGGCGGCGCGGGGGAGCCGGCTCCGAACCTCCCTGCTCCTCCAAGGCACCTGACCCTGCCTTCCTGCGCCCCCCCTTCATCATCTCGAGGGACCCGGAATCCCCTTTCTCCCAGAGCACCGTTCAGCCCGCTCGAGGGCCCATGGAGCACCTTCAAGACCGCCCCCCTCGAGTGGTCTTCACTTCCACTTCCTCGGGTACGTACCGGGGGACATCACCACCCTCTCAGGTCTGGCCACGATCCCGTGGTCCGCCTCCAGGATCTGTCTGGAGGTCTGGGTAGCCTTGGCCAAGCATACGAGCTCACCCTTCAGGGTCATCACCGCCACCAGATCCCCGGGGGAGATCCCCGTTTCCACCGTAAGCACGCCGGGCGCCGCCAGAGCCGCCCCGTGGCAGAGGGCGTCCACCGCACCGTCCCTCACCACAAGCTTGGGGAGGTGCCCCACCGCGACCTCCACGGGCAGCACCGTCCTCCGCAGCCACTTTTCCTCACCCTCCTCCTTCCAGAAGGCGTAGGCATCCGCGATGTCCTGCAGCTTCACCAGCGTGCCGTCCTCCGCGAAGGGTCCCGTCCTGGTCCTCCTGAGCTCCTTCATGTGGGCCCCCGGGCCCAGCGCCAGCCCCAGGTCGAAGCAGTACTTCCTGAGGTAGGTTCCGGCCTCGCAGCCCACCCTGAGCAGGACGTTCCTTCCCTCCCTCTCCAGGATCTCCGCGTAGTAAATCTTTCTCTTCCTGAGCTTCCTCCTGACCGCTGCCCGCATGGGTGGGCGCTGGTAAATCTCCCCCTGGAACTCCTCGAGCACCTCCCTCAGGCGCACCTCCGGCACGTCCCCGTGGAGGTGCAGCAGGCAAACGTACTCCTTGCCAGCGGGAAGGAGGGCCTGAAGAACCTTGGTCGCATCCTCCAGGGCTATGGGGAGCACCCCGCTGACCGCCGGGTCGAGGGTACCGGAGTGGCCGGCCTTCCTTCTCTCCATCACCGACTTGACCCAGGAGACCACCTCATGGGAGGTGGGGCCCACGGGCTTGTCGAGGTTCAGCACTCCCAGCCTCAGGTGCTCCCTTATGGGACGCTGGAAAGGGGGACAGCCGTACCGCTCGTCCGTAAGGTCTTCGGCCCTCACCAGCACCTCTCTCGGGGAGAGAAAGGGCAGCTTCTTCAAGTCTGGGTCCCCTGACTCCCGGAGCGCGAGAGGGCATCCTCTAGCAGCCTCACCACCTCCTCCTCCCCCGCCCCCGGGGGAAGGTCGAGCTTGAGGGGCAGGGGCTCCAGGTGTTTGAGGTTGCACCTCCTCCTCTTTACTCCCTTCCCCACCACCACGACGTAGGTGTCGTCTATCGTCTCCACCACCACGCACTTTCTCCCCGCTTCCCTCCCCGCCACCTTAACGCACACCCTTCCTACTTCCACTCTTCCTCCTCCCTTCCACCAGTTTCTCCAGCATCTCCACCTCCTCCTCCACCCCCAGTCTGGAGGTGTTGATCACGAGGTCGAAGATGGAGAGATCGTCTATATTTATCCCGTAGAGCTCCTTAAACCGCTTTCTCTCGCTCCTCTCCCTGATCAGCGTCTCCTCCCTCACTTCCTCCAGGTCCCTGCCCTCCCTCTCCGCAATCCTCCTCACCCTCACCTCGAGCGGGGCCGTGAGAAGCACCCTGAGGTCCGCCTCCCTCACCATCCAGCCCGAAAGCCTCCCATCCACCACCACCTCCCCCTTAACCTCACTCAGCCTCCTGTCGATCTCCCTGTCTACCTCCGGGTGTTTCTCCGCGTACTCAGAGAACTCCCTCAGGTCCATTCCCTTCTCCTCCGCCATGCGCCTGAAGATCTCCCCAGCCGAGAGGTACCCGAACCCCAGTCTCCTGGCGAGCTCCCTGGCCACCACGCTCTTCCCGGCCCCGTGATCACCGCTTATGGTGACGAGCAAGTTCCACCTACCGGAGGAGGCTCCTCAGGGCCTCCCTGGAGCACCTGGAGCAGAGGTCGGAGAAGGGGCGGTTGGCCTTCCTGGAGGAGCGGGGCAGGGACCTCCGAGAAGACTGGCCGGGCAGGGGGAGGCCGCACCTCCTGCACCTGGCCTGACCCTTCCTCCTCTCCTCGTATCTAACCACCGTCCTCCCCCCGGGCAGCCTCAGGGAAACCCTCCTGTAGGCCCTCGTCCTAAGCCTGCGCGCGGGCATTCACTCACCTATCAGCAGTCTCCTCCAGAGGTGGGAAAAGACGAAGTAGGTTATAAAGAGCCATCCCACGAACCCGCAGGAGGACCACTCCCCGAAGAAGGGGAGGGGGAGGGAGAAGGGAAGCCAAACCATCACCCACCCCACGTACAGCCTGCTGAGCAGGGCCCAGAGGAGGAGCCAGGGAAAGAGGTAGACCAGGGTAGGGCGGAGGCTCTCCCTCATCATTTCCCCCTGGAGGGAGAGGATGCGCCCCTGCTCCGTTATCATCTTGTGGACTTTCTTCATGTCCTTCCTGCGCTGGGCCTCCCTGAGCTCGGCCTGCCAGGAGGCGACCTCCCTCCTGATCCTCCTCACCTTCTCCCAGTCCACCATCCTGCGGGTGAGCATGGTAACCAAAAAGGAAAAGAGGATGGAGATGAGGAGCACCAGGAAGGCGGCGTGGCTGTAGGCGAGAGGAACCTCCAGCGCCGCCTTCGAGCTTCCCCTCTCCAGCATGGAGCGCAGGGAGAGGATGCCTTTTTCCGAGGGGGTGGAGAGCTGGTTGTCGAAGGCCGAGAGGATGCGGTTGTCCAGCTCGGGGTCGACGCTCTCCAGCGCGGACCTCAGGCCGAGGTAGTCCTGCTTGGCCCTCCCCAGGCTGTCCTTGGCCCCCGTCTCGTCCCCGTGCCTGAGGGAGATCAGGGAGTGGTCCACCTTCTGGAGCATTTCCTTGGCCGGAGTGTCGGCCCGATGGGCGAACACCGCCCAGAGAACGGCGCCCAGGAGCAGGAGAAGGAGGAGGAGCACCGACACCTCCACCAGCTTTCCCTTCCCGCGGGGGGTCGGTGGGGGAGCTGGGGGGGTCTGGGGGGCAGGGACCTCCGAAACCGCAGGGCGCACTTCACTCACCCAGGAACCTCCTCAGAGCCGGGAACATCTCGCTCACCCGCTCCCTGGCTATTTCCTCGTAGAGGCTATAAGTAATCCCCACGGCCAAAAGGATACCCGTTCCCGACCCCAGGGCCCCCAGGAAGTCCGCCACGGCGGAGAGCGCACCTACGGTCAGCCCGCTCAGCACCGTGAGGCCGGAGATGTACCTGGAGAGGAGCTGCTCCATCACCCTCACGTCCCTCCTGAAACCGGGGATGAGGAAGCCCGACTCGTCCAGGCTCTCCGCCACCTCCCTGGGGCCCATGCCCGCGAGGGAGACCCAGAGGATGCTGAAGCCCACGCAGAGGGAGACCAGCAGGAGGAAGTAGATCAAGGCCCTGAGCGGATCGCCTGCCACCTCCGTCAGCCCGTGGGGGGCGCTCAGGTATGGATCCAGGAAGCCCAGGCGTGGGAAGAAGTAGGCCAGGAGCCTTAGGTTGGCGAAGACCGCCATGGCCAGGATCACCGGTATCACCGAGGTGTACATGAACTTCAGGGGATACCTCCCCCTGATTCCCCCGAACCTCCCGTAGGCGATGGGGATCTCCACCCTCATGCTCTCGGCGTACACGGCCAGCAGGAAGACCAACACCGTGGCTATCACCCCCAGCATGTTGGCCCCTCCCCTCAGGAAGGCGTCGGAGAGGGGTCCGCCGGAAACGAGGGTCTTCACGAAGAAGGGGACCGCCCCTATGGGCTCCCCCCCGTACCTGAAGGGGGAGAGGGCCTGCCATATCACCTCCGTGGCCACCCCGCCCACGATGAAGAGACCTATGCCGCTCCCGAAGCCGTACTTGGAGACAAGCTCGTCCAGGTACATCACCACCACCGCTCCCAGCACCAGCTGGCCCAGGATGACCATCCTGGTCTCCACCGGGAGGAGGGGCCCTCCCCTGGTGTACCACCCGCCCATCACCAGCGCTCCCCCCTGGAAGAGGGCCATGAAGATGGCGAAGAGCTTCTGCACCCCCGTGAAGAGGGACCTGTCCTCCCTGTCGCGCAGATCCAGCCCTATGAGCTTGGCCCCCACCAGCAGCTGCATGATGATGCCCGCCGTCACGATGGGCCCTATCCCCAGCTCCACCAAGCTGCCAGCGTGGCTTGCCAGCACGTACCTCAGGGCCCCGAAGAAGCTCTCGGTCTGTCTTTCCACCCCGTAAAGGGGAACCTGGGTCATCACCAGGAAGAGGAGGAGAGCGAGCGCGCTCCAGAGGAACTTCTCTTTGAAGGAAATGTGCCTCTTCGGGACCTCCACCTCCGGAAGAACTCTGAGGAGTGGCTTTAACGCGTAAAGTCTGGACCTAGGCTTCTCTTCCTGGTTCATCGGCCGACTCCCCTACCACCAAACCCCCGGCCTCCTCCACCTTCGCCCTGGCTGCGGCGGTCACGCGGGGAGCCTTCAGCTCCAAAGCGTGCTCCACCCTCCCCCCTCCCAGCACCTTCCTCACCCCCAGCTTGGACACGTCCACCGCTATCCTCTCCCCCTTCCTCTCGGCCAGGCCTCTCTCCAGCAGCTCCTCCAGCTTTTCGTCTATCTCCCCCACGTTCACCACCGAGGGCTCAGGCCTCTCCGGGGGAACGAAGCCGTGCTTGCCGAAGTGATCGGGGAAGTACCTCAGGATGTAACTCCACTTCTGCTTGTGTCCCCCGCTCCACCCCTTTCCACCCTTCTCCCCGCTCCCCCTTCCCCTCTTGGAGCAGCCCCTTCCGTGGGTCCTCCCGTCGTACTTTCCGGCCTTCCGCCTCCTCCTCACCACCACTCTCCCACCTCAAATCATCCTCAGGATCAGCTCGTTTATTCCCTCCCCCCTGTAGCCCAAGTCTCCTCCTTCCCCCACCGGCTTCTTGGTGGCCCTGTAACCCCCCCTGGGAGGATGGAGCCTGAAGACCTTTTTGAAGCCCGGGAGGTCCTTCACCCCTGCCTTCCCCTCCAGGAGGGCGTCGGCGAACTCCTCCAGGGAGGAAAACCCCGCTGCCTTCACCCTCTCGTCGGTGAGGGGGAGGTCCCCCTTCAGCCTGCCCCTCTTCCTGAGAAGGGAGAGAAGGGTCTCCCTGTTTATCTCACCCCAAGTCACCATGTCTTTGACCTTCTTCAGCATTCCTTTCTCCGGGTCCCCCCCCCTGAGCAGAACGCAGTGGTTCACCCTGGTGAGACCCATCATCCGGAGGGTATCCACCACCTCCTTCCTGGCCTTAACGCTGCCCCTGAGCCTCACCGCCGCCAGAAGCTCAGCCACCGGTCTCCCCTCCCGTCGGGCCAAGCTGCACGCCCTTCTTCCTTCCCACGAAGGCCACCTTCGTGAGGTTCTTGAGAGCCTGCAAGGTGGCCATCGAAAGGTTGATGGTGGTTCTGGTCTCGCCCCTGGAGAAGGTCCAGGCGTCCTTCACCCCAGCCAGCTCCAGCACCGCTCTGGGAACTTCTGAGGCCACCAGACCCAGACCCCTGGGAGCGGGTTTGATGGTGATTTCCACGCTCCCGTATTTCCCCTTCCCCTCCACCGGAACGGAGTGCGGTCTGTCGCACCTGCACTCCCAGCTCCCGCATCCCCTCGCCACCTCCACCAGACCCATCTTGGCCGTGAGGGTGGCCTTTCTTATCGCCTCCCTTATCTCCCTGGCGCTGTTGTGTCCCACCCCCACCAGACCGTCCCGGTTCCCCACCGCCACCAGCACCCTGTACTTGTTTCTCCTCCCCGACTTGTGCATGCGCTGCACGAAGTTTATGGCCAGGATTCTCTCCTCCAGGCCAGGGGCCAGGGCCTCCACGATCTCCGGCTCCTTGATGGGCACCCCCCTCCTGAGGACCTCGGAGATGCTCTTCACCTTTCCCTCCTTGACCTCCCTTCCCAGTGCGGTCTTGGGCTCCCAGGACTCCTGCGCCGGTTTCTCCATCGTCTCACCCGCTCAACCTCTCCCCCAGGGTCTTTTTTACTTCATCGAAGTGCCTCGGGAGCTCCTCCGGCGGCAGGCCCCTCTTAAGGTACTCGGAGAACCTCCTGCTGTACTCCTCTCCCTCCTCCCTGAGCTTCCTGGCATACTCCGCAATGTGTTCCCCCCTCACCCTTCCCTCCGCCGGCAGCACCTCCTCGGAGTGCGGGACGACCAGGCCTGCATCCAGGGCCCCCTTGAGCACGGCGAAGACCTTGGAGGAGGGAACGGGGTCGTGCAGCCCGACATCCAGCACGCACTCCTCCACCCCCTCCTTCCTGGCCCTCAGACCGCACATCAAACCCACCAGGTAGGCCGCGGGAAGGTTGGAGGTGCCCCCCTTCCAGCCGAACTCCTTGAGCTCTCCGGAGAAGGCGGAGGCCCTCACCCTGTCTCCCCTGGGATCGAACTCCACCACCTGGGCCCTGATATGGTTCAGGGAAGACCTGACCACCAGGCGCGGCTTCCCCGACCTCAGGAGCCTGAACCTGAGCCTGTAGTCCGTCCTTCCCTCCCTCCTCCTTCTGAAGCACCTCATCTCCTCTCACCACCCTCTTTCTCCTTCAGGTAAGCCTCCAGGTGGGACTTGCTCCTGAAGTATCCTCCGCTCACCCTCCGGTAGAGCCTGCGGTACTCGGCCCTCGAGAGCTTCCCGCTGTCCCTCAGCTCCCTCAACCTCCTCCTGAGGGCCCTCACCCTCCTCATCCACCTCTCCTTCTCCGGCAGCCTCGCGCCCCAAGATCCCTTCCTGCTTCCGGGACCCCTCTTCCTCTCCCCCCTCCTCCCCCCGCTTATCCCCCTCAAGGGCCTTGCCCTTATCGCACCCTCCCTGATCAAACGCTCCACGTCCCTCCTGGTGATGGCCGAGGAAATCTCCTCCAGCCTGGAGGGATCCATCCAGATCCTGTGCTCCCCCACACCCAGGAGGTCCGCCGCCAGCCTGCGCTGGGTGCTCAGCCTCATCCGCCCTTCCTCCCCGGGTTGAGCACCCTCAGGCCCAGCTCCCCGGCCCTTGCCAGGATTTGTCCCCTCTTCTTCCTTCCCACCCCGGAGGAGATCCTCACGGCGTGGGTGGAGGGGTTCAAACCCTCCAGGTCCTCAGGGCGGCTCACCAGCACCTCCCGCAGGCCGCTGGGATGAAGACCCCTGAGCTCTTTGGGGTTCCGGTAACCCACCTTGACCGTGGCTGCCCTCCCCTTGAGCCCCAGCCTCATCTTGCTGTCTTTCCCCTTGGGTCTCCTCCACTTCTCTCCCAGCCTGCGGTACCTGAACCACTCCTGTCTCCTGAACTTCGGAAGCTTTCTCTTCTGCACCCTCATCCCCTCTCGAACAGGTAACACCCGTCCTGGAAGACCCTGGGGTCCCTTCCCCTCACCCTGGTGGCCTGCTCTATGTTGAGCGCTGTCTGCCCCACCTCCTCCTTGTCCACACCCCTCACCACGATCTCATCTCCCGCCACCTCCACCTGGGCTCCACCCACTATCCTCGCCACCCTCGGCACCTTCTCCCCCAGGAGGTTGTGGATGGTGACCCTGTCCCCCTCCACCTTCACCGTGATGGGGAAGTGGGAGTACACGATCTTCAGCCTGTACACGAAGCCCTGCGTCACGCCCTTGAAGGCGTTGCGCAGGTGGGCCTTCACGGTGCCCGCCATGGCCCTGACCTTCCGCTTGGTGGAAGGAGAAGAAAGCTTGATCCTTCCCTCCTCCACCTTGAGCTCCAGATCCCTCAGGTTGAAGCTCCTCACGACCTTGCCCCTGGGCCCGCTGACCTCCACCCTGCTGCCCTCCACCTTCACCTCCACACCTTCCGGGATACCTATCTCCTCCTGGATCACGATCACCACCTAGTACACGTATGCCAGCAGCTTCCCCCCCACTCCCTTCTCCCTGGCCTGAGAAAGGGACATGATGCCCTGGGAGGAAGTGATGACGATGGTGCCCAGGCCGCTCGCCGGAAGAAACCTCTTCTCCCACTTCTCGTACTCTCCTTTCTTCAGGGAGTGTCTGGGCTTTATGGCGCCGCACCTGTTGATCCTTCCCGCGAGCCTCACCCTGAGCTTCCCCTCTTCCCTCTCAAACCCCTCTATGTAGCCTTCCTCCCTGAAGACCTCCAGAACCCTCTCGATGAGCCGGGAGGAGGGATGGACCACCACCTCCCTCTTCCCGGCCTTCTCGTAGTTGTAGATCTTGGAGAGGGCGTTGGCCAGAGGGTCGAGCAGCATCCTTCCACCTACTGGTACTTCCTGAAGCCCAGTCTGGGGGCGAGCTCCCTGAAGCACCTCCTGCAAAGGTAGAGCCCGTACCTGGTATACACTGGGCCCGACCTTCCGCACCTCCTGCACTTGTGGGCCCCCTTTCCGAAGACTCTCTTCACTCCACCACCGTTACCCCCAACTTCTGGGTCACGAAGTTTATGGCTTCCTCTCTAGTCAGGGCATGAGACGCCGGTATCTTTCCAGGCCGGTGCCTCCTCCTCTTCACCCTGTAGCCCGGCCTCTCCAAGCTGACGCAGACATCCATCCCGAACATCCCCAGCTCCGGATCGTAGCGCACGCCCGGGATGTCTATGTACTCCTTTATGCCGAAGGAGAAGTTACCGCTCCCGTTAAAGCATCTGGAGGGGAGCTTGTTGTCCACCGCCTGAAGCAGCTTCGCCAGCATCTCTTCAGCCCTCTCCCCCCTGAGGGTGACTTTCACACCCACAGGCTCCCCTTTCCTCATCCCGAACTCCCTCACGGTCTTCCTGGCCAGGGTGCGGAAGGGTTTTTGCCCCGAGAGCCTCTCCAGCAGGGCCTCGGCCTTTGAGAGTTTCTCACCCCCCTCCCCCACCCCTATGTTCAGGGTAACTTTTTCCACCCTCACCTCCCTCATGGGATTCAGGCTCCCACCTCCAGCGGCTTCTCCCCCACGGGAAAGACGTACTCGGAAGTGGTCTGGAACTTCTCCCCGTTCTCCTCGAGTTCCACCATCCTCCCCTCCACTCTGGCGACCCTCCCGCTCCTGCCCACGTTCTTCCCGCCCGTCACCAGCGCCCAGACCCCGGGCTGAAGGGGTATCCTCTCCAAAACCCGGTACTCGGGGAGGGAGAGCTTCAGGGTATCCCCCACCCTGACCTCCCCGTAGTCCCCCACCACCGTCTTGCCGTCGTGGAGGGAGAGCTGGATCTTACCCCCCCTGATCGTCCGCTTGCCCGTCACCCTGCAGAGTTTGGAGGAGGTCTCCTTGGCGGGGAGGGGCACCAGCCTCCCGTTCCTGTCCACTGAGATCAGGAAGGAAGCACCGAGGGAGGGAAGGGACACGAGGTCCATCAAACCCACGGGAAAGCCGTGATCCGTCCTCACCCTCCCGTCCACCAGCACCTTCCTGCCCGCCAGCACCTTCTTGGTTTCCAGGAGGGTGGAGGTGAGGCCCAACGTGTCCCGGAGGAGGAGGGAAAGGGGAAGGGCCCTGTCGGAAGGATGGGGGCCTGGAGAGGGCTTCACCGCCCAGGGCAGGGACTTCCTCGGCAGCTTCACCGCCCTAGGCACCGCGTACCGCCTGAGATGCCTGCCCGGACCTTTCTTCACCATTTCGACCTCTATATTTCCTCTTCCCTCTCTTAAAGGTGCTAACCCCCCGTCCCCCGCGTCCCACCCCGGTTTAGCCCAAAATTTTTTATTCGTCTCTACCCCCCTCCATGATGGTCAGGGTCAAGTTCTTCGCCAGGTTCAGGGAACTGGCTGGAACCGAGGAAATGGAGGTGGAGGCGGGGGACGTGCGCTCCCTCCTCAGAAGCCTCACGGAGAAAAGAAGGGGGCTGGGGGAGGCCCTGCTGGAAGAATCCTCGGAGGGGGTGAGCCTAAGGAAAACCGTGAAGGTGCTGGTCAACGGAAGGGAGATACGCTGGCTCAAGGGGCTGGACACCACCCTCCGGGAGGGGGATGTGGTCTACCTCTTCCCCCCCGTGGGAGGGGGATGAGGGGAAGGGGATGAAGGTGAGGGTGAGGGTGCTGGAGGAACTGGAGGAAAGGGAGGTGGAGCTGCCGGAGGGCTCCACCGTGCTGGACCTCCTCTCGGCGCTGGGACTGAAAGAAAGGGGGGTGGTGGTGATCAGGGAAAGAAAAATGCTGGGGGAGGGAGAGGAGCTCAGGGAGGGCGAGAGGATAAGAATCCTCCCGGTGGCCATCGGTGGGTAGGAAACCCGTGTTTGAGCAAAAATTTATATAACCCCCCTCTGGAAGGGAAAGAGGTGGTTGGAATGGAGCTTAAGGACTACCTGGAAATGGTAAGGGGGTTCTACAAAATGGGCTTTGCCGTGGCAAAGACCACGCTGGACATGATAAAGGTGGCGATGGACAGCTACGTAAACATGTATGAGCTCTACATGCGGAGCCTACTTCCCTCGGAAGCCTACGAAGGCATGAAGAAGAGCATGAGCCTCTACCTGGAGTCGCAGGAAAGGGTTTTCGAGAACTTCAGAAAGCTGGTGGAGAGCTTTGAGAAGCAGCAGGACGAGGTCTTCAGCAAGTTCGCGGAAATGACTGAGAAAACGGTTCCCAAGAAACAGTGAGCCCGGCGCCGCACGGCGGCTTATCCTCCCCGGATAACCGGAGCCTCACCACACCAGTACTCTTACATAACCTTCAGCCACGACCTTCCCACCAACCGAACACTTCACCTCAATCCTGTACCTGTTTTTTTCCTTCTCGCTGATCACGCCCTCCACCCTCACCGTATCCCCCACCCTCACGGGAGCAAGGTACTTGAAGCCTTCCTCCAGCAGGACCACGGTGCCGGGGATTCTGGCCACGGCCGCCGAAACAAGACTGGCCGTCAGCATCCCGTGGACGACCCTCCCTCCGAACCTCGTCCTGGAGGCCGCCTCCTCGTCGAAGTGTAGGGGATTCAAATCGCCGGAAGCCAGGCCGAAGAAGGCCACATCGACCTCGGTCAGCCTCTTCTCGTAGGTTATCCTGGAGCCTGGCGTCAGCTCGCCGTCGAGCTTCTTGAACTCCTTCAGCTCCCCTCCGGCTTCCGAGTAGAAGCTGGAGACCTCCTTCAGTCCGACCTCTCCACCACCCACCTGATCGCCTCCGGCCATATCTTCGCGTGGGAGGAGCGGCTCACCGTCAGCCCTATGTGCCCCTTGTCCGAAAGCAGCATCTTCTTATCCTGTGAAGGAACGGCCTCGAAGAAGGGGAGGACGCTCTCGGGGGGTGTTATGTGGTCCCTGGCAGCGGCCAGGACCAGGAGGGGCATCCTCACCCTCCCCAGGTCGACTTTCCTCCCGCCCACCGTGAACCTTCCCTCCATCACCTCGTTCCTCTGGTACCACCGGGTGATGTACTCCTCGTAGACCTTCCCGGCCACGGCAGGAGAATCGAAAATCCAGTGGTCCATGTAGAAGAAATCCTTGACGCTCTTTTCATCCTCCAGGCTGTCCAGCAGCGACTGGTATTTGCCGATGACCAGCCTGACCGGATCCACCAGCAGGAAGGCCAGGTTCAAAAAATCTCCCGTGGCGTTGAAAAGCGCTCTGGAAACCTTCTCGGGGTCTATGCTCCTCGCCCAGAGGGCCAAGGTATTCTGGGTGCTGAAGTTGATGGGGGGGGTCTGGACGACGAGGTTCCTGACCTTCTCGGGATGGAGGGAGGCGTAAATGACGGAGAGGGTGCTCCCCAGGCAGTAACCCCACAGCGTGACTTTATCGGCGCCCGTGTGCTCGCCAACCTTCCCCACACAGGTGTCTATGAAGTTCACGTAGTCCTCTATCCTCAAGTGCCTGTCCGCCAGGGAGGGGTAACCCCAGTCTATCATCCAGACCCCCAGCCGGGCCTCGAGCAGAAGCCTTATCACGCTCACGTCGCGGTGCAGGTCCAGCACGTACGGGCGGTTGATGAAGGCGTAGTTCACCAGCACCGGTGTTTTGTGCCCCACCTCACCCCTGAACCTGTGCAATCTGAAGGGGGCATCCTCGTAAACTGTCTCGTACTCACAGGGGCCAGGTTTTATCCCCCTGATCTTCTCCACTATCACCTGCTCCCCTCCAGCCGCGAGACCTTCTTCTCAAGCTCTGAAACCCTCCTCTTGAGCTCCAGTATCCTCTTGAAGGCCTCGTCGAGCATCGAAACCGTGGCGAAGGGATTCATCGGGTTCGACTCCAGCATCCCCTCGGAGAACCTGCGGTAGAAATAGATGTAGTCCATTAGGTTGTCCAGCATGGACCTCTGGACTCCCAGATAGCCCTCCGACTTCAGCAGCTCGTCGAAGGCCCTGGCCTCAAACTCGGAGAAAACCCCGGCGAACTCCTGGTAACCCTCGAACCTCCTCCTGTTGACCTCCTCTATGAACCCCTCCGCGGCCCTCACGTATGTTTCCTTTATGATCTTCCTGTACTCCCTGAAGGCTTCCGAGAACTTCTCCCAGTGCTCGACCGACCTCTCCAGGTCCGTCAGAACGCTCTTGGGGAGCAAAAAGGGATATTCCACGGGATACTCAAAATCCATCGCCGGGCTCTCCACTTTGCTCCTGTACGTCCGGATGAACTCCCTGAAGACATCCGCCATAGAAACGGGAAGAACCCTTCCCATCATCAGCTCCGACGTCAGCCTCAGGTGCTCCAGCCAGCTCCTCAGGAAGTCGGAGTAGGCGCGGAAGGTCTCGCTCTGCGACTCCATGAGGCCGAAATCAAACATGAAAAAAAGGAACCTCAGCTGCCTGGTCCCGTGGATGGCACTCTCGAGCGGACGGAAGAAGAAACGGAAGAACTCCTCGAAGATCCTGTCGAAGTTCTCATCGTAGGAGAGCTTCAGCCCCGCAACGTGCTTGGCGTGGAGGATCCGGAGGTGCTCCCTTATCCTCAGGTTCCTCAGCAGGAGCTCGAAGGACTCCTTCGGTGCCTCTCTGAAGAGCTCGATCAGCTCCTCCCTTGACAGGGACATCTCTTACTTTCGGAGTTTCCCGATTTAAATTTGAAGGGGCTCGGACTGGGGATGCTTGCAGAGGACCCGGCGGGGGCGCGGGGTCCCCGGGAAAACCGCTAAATCCCCACCCCCCCCAAACCGGTAGATGCCAAAGGTGAGGGTCAAACCCGGTCTCATCCTCACGGAGAGAATAGCAGGAGAGGTGGAGGTGGAGGGAAGGACCGTGGAGGAGGTGGTGAGGGAGTTCGAAAGGAGGTTCCGGAAGGAGCTGGAGGAGCTGGGAAGCCTGGGGAAGGACGGAAGGCTCCTCCCCTCCTTCGTCCTCCTCCTGAACGGCAGGAACGTTAAACTGCTGGAAGGGGGGAAAACGGGGGTGAAGGAGGGAGACCTGCTGATGATCCTTCCTCCCGCCGCTGGTGGTTGAGTGGAGAATCGCGTGGCCTTCCTGAACGCGGGGAAAGAAGAACTGCGCGTGTCGGAGGTGAGTGACCCGGAAATCCTGGGACCGGTGGACTGGGGGGTACGCTGTCATCTGGACCTCTACCGGAGCTATCTCCATTCCCCCTACGACGAACACAACGTGCTATGTCTGGGAATGGGTAAGCTGGCGGGCAGCTGCATACCGGGCACCCACCGCCTCACCCTCTGCTTCCGCTCACCCCTCTGGGAGGGTTTCTTCTTTTCCACCATAGGGGGAGCGGCTTACGCCTTCCGCCATCTCGGAGTGGACTACCTGACGCTGGAGGGAAAGGCAAGCACCCCCCTGGCGGTGGCCCTCAGAGGCACTCCTTCAGGACTGGAATCCAGATTTAGGGAAATTCCCCCGCAGGAGCTTTTGGAAATTTACCGCGGACACGGGGGGGAGGAGGGGGTTTACGCCCTCCAGGACTTCATACTGGAAGAGTTCGGGGGGTGGTACAGGCGGAGGGGGGGCCCTATGGAGTACCGGGTGCTCTGTGTGGGTCCCGCCTCCCTCCACACCAATCTGGGCGGGATCTTCTCCTCCGCGGTGAAGGGAGACAGGGGAGAGCTGGGATCGGAAGACTGGGCAGCCAGAGGGGGCCCGGGTTCGGTGATGGCGAGGGCCCACGGGGTGGTGGCCCTGGTCGTGGGAGGGAGGAACGAATGGAGGAAGTTCTCTGGAACCAACTTGGCAGACCCCGAGGAAGCGGACGAGACCTTCAGGAAGCTGGTGGGGAGGGGAGTGATGAAGGCGGCCTCAGAGGCCACCGTCAAGTACAGGTACGACGATTCGGTGGGCTCCGGGGGCACCTTCGGGGTGAACTACTTCGTGCTGAGGGAGATGGCGATCATGTTCGGCTGGGGAACGGTGGCCCTCCCCAAGGAAAAGAGGCTTGAGCTCTACGAGAGGCTGATCCGCTCCAGGTACCTGAAGCAGTTCGACGAGGAAATCACCTCCAGGAGGCACCTGCGCCCCTCCCTGGAGCTCTCTTCCCCCACCTCCAGGCCGTGGGTGAAGGCGAAGGTCTGGAAGAACTGCGGGGAGCCCTGTCCGGGAGTGTGCAAGAAGGTGAGGGACAAGTACAAAAAGGACTACGAGCCCTACGAAGCCAACGGTCCCAACTGCGGGATTTTTGACCAGAGGGCGGCCGAGAGGGCCGTGTATGCCGTGGACTCTCTGGGCTTCGATGCCATCGAGTTTGGAAACACCTGCGGCTGGATCTTCGGGTGCCTCCACCTCGGGCTCCTGCTGCCGGAAGAGCTGGGGCTTGAGGGGAAGCCCTCCTTCGACCCCCTCTCCTTCGACCCCGCCGACTCCGAGAGGAACGCGGCGCTCCTGGAAAGGCTGGCGAGGGCTGTGGCCTACGGCGAGAACGAACTCTCACGCTGGGTGGGGGAGGGTGTGAGAAGGGCCGCCAGGGAGTTCACCCGCAGGTTCGGGGAGAGGGTGAGGGGGCTGGGGAAGAGGTTCGAGGACCTGGCGGTATACGTGGCCTTCGGGCAGGGTGGCTCCATCACCCCCGCCATGTACTGGAGCCCGGGGAACTTCATGCCCGTGCCCATCCAAGGCAAGTACTTCACCTTCTACCACTCCGAGTTCAGGGAACCAGAGGAATTCGCGGAGCTCTGCTACCAGAGGGCGGTGAAGGAGATGTACTCGGAGAACAACGGCCTCTGCAGGTTCCACAGGGGATGGAGCGAGCGCATCCTCCCAAGCCTGCTGGAGGAGGCCTGGGGGGTGAAGGTGGACTACGATGCCCACTGCAGGAAGATCCTCCGGAGGATCGCCGAGTACAACAGGAGGGCGGGGGTAGGCCCCGTCTTCTTCGAGGGTGAGAGGGTGGTGGACGTCTTGGCCGGCATGGCCAGGGAATTCTCGGAGAAGAGCGAGAGCGGGAGGAAGTGGTGGGCGAGGTTCCAAGAGGACAAGAAGGGGACGGCGAGGGAGTACTGGGAGAGATTCCGGGAAAGGTACGAGGGGCTCTTAGCGAACCCTTCGTAACCCCGCCTTACTTCCCAGCTCTCGGTCCCCAGGCATCACTCCGGGCCGCCCCTTTCTCCGGCTCCTGAGGACCTGCCTGAGGAGTTCCCTCCTGCAGTAAACCCTGGTGGAGACGAGGAGGAGGGTGGCCGCCAGGGCGGCCAGGTAGAGCCAGAGGGGGGGGAGAAAGGTGAGGAGACCCAGGGCACCCATGGTCCAGAGGGCGCCGCTTCCCACCGCGCAGGGGGCGATGAGGGGAAAGGCCTTCCTCCCCACTCCCAGTGCGTAGGCGGTCATCACGGCCACCATCGAACCAAGGGAGAACGCCAGCAAACCCAGGCTGGTGAGGGCGAGCGCTCCCCTCTTCTCCCTCCCGAGCAGGGGGAGGATGCTCCCCCATCTGCGAAAGAGGACCTCCGCCACCAGCAGCCAGAAAAGAGCGATGAGGGCATTGCTGAGGGTGACGAGGAGGAGGATCTCCCCCGGCTGGAAGCCCTCCAGGGAGGCGCACGCCGTACCCCCCACAGGACCCAGCACCCAGGTGGAGAGGTAGACGGAAAGCAGCTCCCTCATTCCTTCACCCTGGGAGGAGGAGGAAAAAAGAGTAATCCCCGAGCCTCCCCAGCCCCCTCACTTCCTCCAGGGTCAGCCCGGAGACTCTCTCCTCGTACCTGTAGAACTCCTCCGCCGATCCGGCCAGCTCCTCGTAGACCAGGGCGAGGGCCACCCTGTAGCTGTTCTCAGCCATCAGTCTGTACTGGCCTATGAGCTGCTCCTTGGCCTCCTCCAGTTCCTTCCGGTCGAGCTCGCGCATCTTCTTTATCTCCGAGAGCATGAGCCCCTTCACCTCCTCCACCTTCCCGGGCTCCGTCCCGGCGTAGAGGGCCGCGTAGCCGTAGCTCCTCCCCAGGTTGAGGTGGGCGGACACCTCGTAGGCCAGCCCCCTCCTGTCCCTGATCTCCTGGAAGAGCCTGGAGGAGGCCCCCTCCGCCAGCACCGCCAGAAAGGACTGAAGGGCATACCTCCTCCTGTCCCTGAGGGTGGGGGTATGGAAGCCCAGCACCAGGTGGGCCTGCCTGAGTTCCTTCCTCCTCTCCACCCTCCCCCCCCTCCTCCTCCTCACCCTGATCCCCGGCTCAGGCCTCTTGGGAAAGGGGAGATACCTTCTGGCCATCTCCACCACCTCCTCCGGGTCCACCTTGCCCACCACCGAGAGGATGGGCCGGTTGTAGTTCCCCAGGAAGCTCAGGAGCGAGGCCCTGGAGAGCTTCCTCACCGTCTCCATCTCCCCCAGAACCTCCACCCCGAAGGGCCTCTCGTAAAGAAGGGACTTGATCCTACTCAGCACGTGGGACCTGGGATTGTCGTGAACCATTTTCACCTCTTCAAGCACCACCCTCTTCTCCTTCTCCAGTCTCTCCTCCTGAAAAGCCGGATGGAAGAGCATGTCCCCCAGCAGCTCCAGCCCGAGCTCCAGGTGCTGCGAGGGGAGCCTCAGCCAGAAGGCCGTGAGCTCCTCGGCGGTGAACCCGTTGAGCGTGCCTCCCCTCTTCTCCACCGCGGCAGAGAGCTCCTCGGAGGAGCGGGTCTCCGTCCCCTGGAAGAGGCAGTGCTCCAGGTAGTGGGCCACCCCCTTCTCCCTCTCAGGCTCATGGGCTGCACCCGCCCTGACGGCCAGCACGCAGGAGAAGAGGGGGAGCTGCCTGCGCTCCACCAGAACCGTCATGCCGTTCTCCAGTTCCTTCCTGCTGAAGTCCGCCTCCACCGAAGAACTTCCGGCGTGGGAGGTTAAGCTTTTTCCGAGCCAAGGAAAGGAGCTGAGGATGAGGAGCATCCTGGTCTACTCGGAGGGGTACCTGAAGTACCACTTCGGTCCCCGCCATCCCTTCCAGCCTGAGAGGGAAAGGAGGACCGTGGAGAAGTTGAGGGAGCTGGGGGTGATAGGGGAGTACGCGAGGCTGGTGGAGCCCGAGCCGGCCGGCGAGGAGGACCTCCTGATGGTCCACTCCAAGGAATACGTGGACTTCGTGAAGAGGATGAGCGAGAGGGGGACGGGCTTCCTGGATTACGGTGACACCCCCGCCACGAAGGAGCTCTACGAGGGCTCCCTCTGGGTGGTGGGGGGCTCCCTCAAGGGGGCCGAGCTGGTGCTGGCAGGGGAAGCGGAACACGCCTTCAACCCGGGAGGGGGGCTGCACCACGCCGGCAGCGAGCACGCGGCGGGCTTCTGCGTGTTCAACGATGTGGTCCTCTGCGTGAGGTACCTCCAGAGGAAAGGTGTGAAGAGGATTGCCGTGGTGGACACGGACGGGCATCACGGGGACGGAACCCAGGACCTCCTCTACAGGGAGCCCGTGCTCAAGATTTCCCTGCACAGGGAGGGGATCTACCCAGGGACGGGCTACCCCTGGGAGGTGGGGGAGGGTGAGGGGAGGGGATACTCCGTGAACATACCCCTTCCTGGAGGGACCTCCGACGACGCCTACCTCTTCGCCTTCGAGGAGGTGGTCCCTCCCCTCCTGAGGGCCTACCGTCCCGAGGTCCTCATCCACCAGTTCGGGGTCGACGGGCACTTCAGGGACCCCCTGGTGGGGCTGGGCCTCACCACCCACGGCTACCTGGCGC
This sequence comes from uncultured archaeon, assembly GCA_938074535.1. GTDB lineage: Archaea > Hadarchaeota > Hadarchaeia > Hadarchaeales > WYZ-LMO6 > WYZ-LMO6. The sequence goes on along the minus strand of CALJER010000015.1, from coordinate 35,801 downwards.
TCTCCAGGATCATGCACGGGCTCGCCCACGAGCTCTGCGGGGGGAGGTACCTGGTGCTGGGGGGAGGGGGCTACAGCCCCTCCGACGTGTGCCGGTGCTGGACCGTGATGTTCTCCTTCCTCTCCGGCTTTCCGCTGGAGAAACTGAAGGGGCTGATGGACGAGGAAAGGACCTCACCGCCCGCCCTCTGGAGGGAGGTGAGGGAGGTGGTGGAGGAGGTGAAGAGAAACCTTTTTCCCCTCCACGGGCTGGAGGTGGGGAAAGGATGAGGTTCGGGGTGATCTACCCAGCTTACGGGAGCTACTCCGACCCTTCCCTGGCGGCGGAGATGGCCGGGGAGGCCGAGAAGAGAGGAGCGGAGGTCTTCCTGGTGTGGGATCACCTCCTCCTGCCCATGCAAGGGGGTGAGAGGACGCTGGAAGCCTACACCCTCCTCTCCTACCTGGCGGGCAAAACGGAGAGGATAAAGCTGGGGACCTGCGTGACCCCCATCCCCCTCCGCCATCCCCCCCTCCTGGCCAAGATGATCTCCTCCCTGGATCACCTCTCGGGGGGGAGGCTGGTGGTGGGGGTGGGGGCCGGGTGGCACGCGGACGAGTTCAAGATCTACGGGCAGTGGGAGAGGGCAGGTGCGAGGGTGAGGAGAACCTCGGAGGCGGTGGAGCTCATGGTGAGGATGTGGACGGAGGAGAGGGTGAACTTCCGGGGGGAGTTCTACTCCGTGGAGGATGGGATCCTGGAGCCCAAGCCCCTGCAGAGGCCGCACCCACCGCTGTGGGTGGGAAGCACCGGGAAGCGCATGCTGGAGCTCGCCCTCCGGCACGGCTCCGGCTGGATCCCCGCCGCCCTCTCCCCGGAGCAGTACGGAAAGCTGGCCCGCTCCCTCAAGGAGGGCCTGCCCCCGGAGAGGAGGGACTCCTTCGTCTTCTCCCTGCAGGACTGGGCCACGGCCCAGGAGGTGGGGGAGAGGGCGGAGGAGTTCGGGAAGAGGGGATGCCAGGTCTACTCGGTGGTCCTGCCGGAGAGCAGGGAAGAGGCTTTGGAGGTGCTGAGGGAGCTGGAGGGGCTGGGCTGAGCTCACTCCCACACGAACTTTTCCAGCAGCCTCTCCTCCAGCCTGCGGTCCTTCTCCCTCTCCCTGCTCCTCATGAGCCTCCTCTCCACGTGTCCCATGGCGGAGGAGAGGGCCTGCGCGAATCCCCACCCTTCCCCCACCCCCACCAGCTGCTCCTTTCCCCTCACCGTGAGCCTGCAGCTCACCAGGGGCTGGCTTCCCCTCCTGCTCCCCACCCTCTTGAAGTGGGCGGTGAGCACCCCTCCCCTCACCTGCTGGGCGTATTTCCTGGCGAAGCCCTTTAGGTCGGATACCATGCGCTCGTACTCCAGGTCGTCCACCGCGCTCCTGTCCAGGGAGAGCTGCAGGTAGACCCCCCCTTTCTCTTCCTTCCTGGCCAGCGAGGAGAGGAGGTCGCTCTTCGTGAGGATCCCCTCCAGCCTCCCGTCCTCCATCACCGCCAGCGAGGCCACGTTCCTCTCCGCCATCAGCCTCACCGCCTCCCTGAGGGTGGCGTCCGGACGGACCCCGAGCAGGGGCTCGCTCATCAGCCCCCTCACCGGCGTGCCGAGGGGCCTGGGCTTCTCCCCCGCCAGATCCCCGAACCTCACCTGGTCCTTCGGTCTTATCACGCGCACCACCAGGTCGTGCATGGTGATGATGCCCACGGGCTTTCCCCTCCTGGTGACGGGAAGCCTGGACACACCCTCCTCCCTCATCACCGCCAGGGCCGTGGCCAGGGACTCGTTCTCGTCTATCGTCCTCACCTCCCTGGTGGCCACCTCCCTCACGGGCCTCGAACCATCCTCGCCCTCCACCATTCTCTGCAGGAGGGCCATGTCGGTCACCACCCCCACCACCTTTTCCCCCTCCACCACCGGGAGGTGCTTCAGGTCGTTCTCCACCATCAGCCTCGCCGCCTCCTCCGCCCCTTCTTCGGGTGAGAGGGAAGGGGAGGGGCGGTAGACCGCCTTCACCTTGGTCCTGCTGGGGTCAAGCCTGGACCTGACGATCATGCGCTCCGTGAGCACCCCCCTGCACCTTCCCTTCCCGTCCACCACCAGCAGAGCCCCTCCCGGCTTCACCGCACCTTCCCTGAACATCCCCACCGCCCTGGAGAGGAACTCCTCCTCCCCTATGGTCTGGAACTCCCCCGACATCAGGTCCTTCACCTTCACGCGGGACCCCTCCTCCTTACCCGTCAAGCTTAAAAAAATGGGGGAAAAGCTAAAAGGATGAGGTACTGGGGAGCTCTTCTGGTCCTCCTGGTGGTGGTGATAGCCGCCTCCTCCATAGCGGTCCTGCGCTCGAGGGGGGAAGGACAGGGGGGACAGGGGGCCCCTCCAGGTTTATCCCCGGACTATTTCTCGGTGGACAGGGTTTACTTCGACGACTGGGTTGACTTCATGGGAAATGTCTCACCCTACGACTTCGCAATAGTGGTGGAGATCACCAGCGGCGGCCGTGGGGTGAAGGCGTGGTCGGTGGATATAGATAAGGGGGACGGCGTAGGGTTGGTGAAGGTCTTCGAAGTCAAGTTCGGCGGCCTTCCCTCTCCCGAAAACCATAAGCTCGTGCTGAAGGAGGATGCGGCGAAGTGGACCCTCCAGGGCGGGACCCACCCGCAGAGGGGGCAACAGTACTACGTAAAGGTCCACCTCACCCTGACCGACAACTCCTACCGCGTCTGGGAGGGGAACACGGGCTATCTCTGAGGGGCTAAAGCTTTTTCAGCTTTTCCAGGGTTTCCTCGGCCTCCCTCATGATCCTTTCCACCAGCTCCTTCACGGTGGGGAGGTCGTTGATCCTCTGGGCGCACTCCCCCCCGGCGGTCAGGGCCCTCTCCCTGTCCCCGGCGTAGGTGGCCGAGAAACCCTCCATTTCCTTCATGAGAACCTCCACGGGCACGGTGGTGAGGTCGTCCGGCTTTCCGGTGTAAACCCCCGGGGAGTGCCTCACCGTCACCTCCACCATCTCCTCGGAGAAGGGCGTCCTGATGTACCTGGCCGGCCCCACGATCCCCCTCGCCACCACGGTTCCCCTGTCACCCGCCTTCAGGATGCTCTCCTTCCAGAGGTCCACGAAGTCGCTCTCCTGCGTGCAGAGGAATCTGGTGCCCATCTGCACCCCCTGGGCCCCCAGGGCCAGGGCCGCCACCAGCGTCTTCCCGTCGCAGAAGCCCCCGGCACCCACCACCGGCACCCCCGGGCAGGCCTCCACCACGGCCGGCAGGAGGGTCATGGTGTGCAGGGGCTCCCAGGCCACGTGGAAACCCCCCTCGTGCCCGGAAGCTATGATCCCGTCCACCCCCGCCTCCACGCACTTCCTGGCCGCCCTCACGGAGGGAACCACGTGCATCCAGAAGAGGTCGGTGGACTTCAGCAGGTCCCTCCAGGGGACCGGGTTCCCGGCCGAGGTGACCAGCACCTTCAGCCTCCTCCTCATCTCCGGGTCCTCCTCCCTCACCTCGATGGTGGCTTTGATCATCTCCTCCGCCGGCTCCCTCACCTCCTCCGAAACCATCACGTTGAGCCCGAAGATCCCCCCGGCTTCCCTGGTCCTCTCCAGCGTGCGCCTGAAGATGTTCTTGAGGGTTTCGGCGGGCGTGGGTCCCTCTATCCCCGGCTCGAAGGTCCTCTTGAACATCTCGTAGGTGTCCTCGGACATGAACTTGAATTCCAGAGCGCTGGCGCTTATCAGCCCCAGGACGCCCGCGTTCGCGGAGGCGATGGCAAGCCTGTTGGTGCCGAAGGGCCCCATCCCGGCCTGGATGATGGGGTACTTGATCCCCAGCTTCTCGCACAGCTCGGTCCTTATCAAACGTGGCAGTTTTTTTCCCCAAGCCTAAAAATTTTCCGGCCCGGGCCTGGGCGATAAGGGTTAAGAGGGAGGGGAAAAGAGGAGCTTGGATGTTCGGGGGCTTCCGGCTGGACGAAGAAGGGCACCTCAGAGCCGGCGGGCTGAGGGTTTCGGAGCTGGCGGAGAGGTTCGGGACCCCTCTCTTCGTGCTGGATGAGGACCGGATAAGAGAGAACTACAGGCGCTTCAGGCAGGCCTTCTCCAGCAGGTGGGAGAGAGTGGTGGTGGCCTACGCCTACAAGGCCAACTCCGCTCTGGCCGTGTGCAGGGTGCTGCAGCAGGAGGGCGCGGGGGCCGAGGTGGTCTCGGAGGGCGAGCTGAGGGCAGCCCTGAAGGTGGGGGTGCCACCCGAACGAATCTTCTTCAACGGAAACGCCAAGAGCGAGGCGGAGATAGAGCTGGCGGTGGAGAAGGGAGTGAAGATCAACCTGGATAGCCTGGAGGAGGTGGAGGTGGTGGGGGAGGTAGCGGGCAGGCTCGGAAAGGAGGCGGAGGTGGGGCTGAGGGTGAACCCGGGGATAGAGGTCCCCACCCATCCCTACATAGCCACGGGGGTGAAGGACAGCAAGTTCGGCCTGGAGCTGGAGACGGGAGAGGCCCTGGAGGGCTTCAGGAAGGCGCTGGAGGTGGGGCTGAGGGTGAAGGGCATCCACTTCCACCTGGGCTCTCAGCTCCTGGACCTCCGGCCCTTCGAGGAAGGGACGAGGAAGGTGATGGAGTTCGCCGGGCTTCTGAAGAGGGAGCTGGGGCTGGAGCTGGAGTTCGTGGATGTGGGAGGGGGGCTGGGAGTGCCGGAGAGACCCGGGGAGAGGGGACCCTCACCTGAGGACCTGGCCTCCAGGGTGGTTCCGATCCTCGAGGAGCACGCGGAGGGGGGAAAGCCTTTCACCCTGGTGCTGGAGCCCGGGAGGTATCTCGTGGGCGATGCGGGTCTCCTCCTGCTCAGGGTGGAGTATGTGAAGCCCAGGAAGGGCGGGGCCACCTGGATCTGCGTGGACGGGGGGACCAACCTCCTCCTGCGTCCTGCCCTCATGGGCACCTACTACCACATGGAGCTGGCGGACAGAAGGGGGGAAGGAGGCGGGGAGGTGGTCAACGTGGGCGGGCCGCTCTGCCAGGCGGGGGATGTGATAGGAAGGGGGAGGAGGCTGCCGCCCGTGAGGAGAGGAGACCTGCTGGTGGTCTTCAATGCCGGGGCCTACACCCTCACCATGGCCAACCAGTACAACTCCAGGCCCAGAGCGGCGGTGGTGATGGTGAAGGGAGAAAAGGCTGAAGTGATAAGGAAGAGGGAAAGCTGCGAGGACATATGGAGGTACGACACCCTCCCGAGCTGGTTGTGATGAGGAGAATAGTGGTGAAGTTCGGCGGTACCTCCCTGGGAAACGGGGAGAGGATCAGGCTGGCGGCCAGCTCCGTGAGGAAGGAATGGAGGAAGGGCACGCAGGTGGCGGTAGTCGTCTCGGCCATGGGGCACACCACCGATGAGCTGCTGGAGGCGGCGAGGGAGGCCTCGGGAGGCAACCTCCAGGCCAGGGACCTGGACGACATCCTGGCCATGGGGGAGAGGACCAGCGCCAGGATCTTCGCCGCCGCCCTGCGCAGCCTGGGGGTGAAGGCCAGGGCCATAGACCCGGGCATGAGGGAGTGGCCCATCATCACGGACTCCTCCTTCTCCAGGGCCAAGGTGGACGAGAGGAGAACTGAAGAGAGGGTGAAGAGGTACCTGGAGCCCATGCTCAGGGAAAGGGCGGTCCCGGTGGTATGCGGCTTCCTGGGAAGAAACCTCAAGGGGGAGGTCACCACCCTGGGAAGAGGGGGAAGCGACACGACCGCCTTCATCCTGGGCAAATACCTGAACGCCTCCGAGGTGATCATCGTCACCGATGTGGAGGGAGTGATGACGGCCGACGTCAACGAGTTCAGGGACGCCAGGCTGCTGGACTCCCTCACCGCGCTGGAGCTGAGGGAGCTGGGCAGGTTCGGGGCCAGGGTAATGCACCCTGCCGCCATGAACTACAAGCTCCCCCAGATGGACGCCAAAGTCATCCACTTCAGGCATGGGGATTTATCTGCTCCGGGAACCACCATCAAAGGGGGGATCCTGGGAAGCGATAAAATGGAGGTAACCCTGCACGAGGAGCCCATCGGCATGCTCACGGTGGTGGGGGAGGGAATGCAGCGGACCCCCGGTGTGCTCCTGCAGGCCATCTCACCCCTCAGCAGGAGGGGCCTGAACATCCTGGGAGTCTCCATAGGACCAAGGTCCTTCTCCCTCTACGTGTGGCAAAAGGACCTGAGGAAAGCCGTGGAGCTGGTGCACCGGCAGGTGAAGAAAAGCAGGGTGATGAAGTCCGTGACCAGCGAGGAGAACCTGGCCATGGTGGTGGTGGAGAGCGAGGAGTTCATAGACACACCCGGGATGATCGCCAAGCTCACGTCCCCCCTCGCCAGGGAGGGAATAAACATCGTGGAGATCCTCTCGAGCAGGGCTTCCATAAGCTTCTTCTTCAGATGGGAGGACAGGGAGAGAGCCGTGAAAGTCCTCAAGGGGGACGGCTGATGTTCGAGGGCGTGCTCACGGCGATGGTCACACCCTTCCTGGAAAACGGCGAGCTGAACGAGGAGGGGCTGAGGAAGAACGTGGAGTTCCAGATAAGGAGCGGGGTGGACGGGCTCGTACCCGCGGGAACCACGGGAGAGTGCTCCACCCTGAGCTACGAGGAGCACCTCAGGGTGGTGGAGGTGGTGGTGGAGGCCGCCGGGGGGAGGGTGCCGGTGGTGGCCGGGACGGGGAGCAACAGCACGAAGGAGGCCCTGATGCTCACGCGGGAGGCCAAGGAAAGGGGGGCGGACGGGGCCCTGGTGGTGGTGCCGTACTACAACAGGCCCACGCAGGAGGGGCTCTACCAGCACTTCAAGCGCCTGGCGGAGGAGGTGGACCTCCCCCAGATCCTGTACAACGTCCCCTCCAGAACGGGGGTCAACCTGGCCCCTGAGACCGTGGCCAGGCTGGCCAGGCTGAAGAACGTGGTGGGGGTGAAAGAAGCCAGCGGGAACTTCGACCAGATCTCCAAGATCCTGGAGCTGACCAGGGGGGAGGACTTCGTGGTGACCTCCGGGAACGACTCCCACACCCTGCCCATGATGGCCCTGGGGGCGGTGGGGGTGGTCTCCGTGGCCTCCAACTTGGTCCCCGCCCAGATGGTGAGGATGGTGAGGGCCTTCAGGGAGGGGAGGACGGAGGAAGCCAGGAGCCTCCACTACGAGCTCTCACCCCTTTTCGAGGCCCTCTTCCTCGAGACCAATCCCTCCCCCGTGAAGGAGGCCATGGAGATGGTGGGCCTCCCGGCCGGCTCCCCGCGCCTGCCCCTGGTGAGGGTGGGAGAGGGGACCAGGAAGAGGCTGAGGGAGGTCCTCTCCGGGCTCGGGCTCCTCAAACCCTGAGACCGCACGGAAACGCAACATTTTTACGCCTTTCTCCCATCTTCTTAGGTCGACTTGGGCAGGATAGTGAGAATCACCGGCCCCGTGGTCCTGGCGGACGGGATGAAGGGCTCCGAAATGTACGAGCTCGTGAGGGTGGGGGAAGAGGGCCTGATGGGGGAGATCATAGGGCTGCAGGGGGAGAGGGCCACCATCCAGGTCTACGAGGAGACCTCTGGAGTGAGACCGGGAGAAAAGGTGGAGAGGACCGGGAGGCCCCTCTCCGCCGAGCTGGGCCCGGGCCTGGTGGGCACCATCTACGACGGGGTGCAGCGCCCCCTCACCGAGATAAGCAAGAGGGTGGGCGAGATGGTGAAGAGGGGGATCTACGTCCCCGCCCTCGACAGGGAGAGGAAGTGGGAGTTCGAGCCCAGGGTGAAGAAGGGGGCGGAAGTGGTGGAGGGGGACGTGGTGGGGGTGGTGAGGGAGACGGAGCTGGTGGAGCACCGCATCCTGGTCCCCCCGGGCGTGGGGGGGAAGGTGGTGGAGGTGAGCGAGGGGAAGCACACGGTGGAAGAAACGGTGGTGAGGGTGGAGGGACCGAGGGGAAAGGAGGAGATAAGGCTCATGCAGACCTGGCCCGTGCGGAGGCCCAGGCCCTACAAGGAGAAGCTGGATCCCAGGGAACCCCTCCTCATAGGACAGCGCATAGCGGACACCTTCTTCCCCATAGCGAAGGGCGGGACGGGTGCCATTCCAGGGGGCTTCGGAACCGGAAAGACCGTTTTCCTCCACCAGGTGGCCAAGTGGGCGGACGCGGACCTCGTGGTGTACGTGGGGTGCGGGGAGAGGGGAAACGAGATGTGCGATGTGCTGGTGCACTTCCCGGAGCTCAAGGACCCGCGCACCGGCAGACCCCTGATGGAGCGGACCGTGCTCATAGCCAACACCTCCAACATGCCCGTGGCCGCCAGGGAGGCCAGCGTCTACACGGGCATCACGCTGGGTGAGTACTTCAGGGACATGGGCTACGACGTGGCCCTGATGGCCGACTCCACCTCCCGCTGGGCGGAGGCCATGAGGGAGATCTCCGGGAGGCTGGAGGAGATGCCCGGGGAGGAGGGCTTCCCCGCCTACCTGGCCTCCAGGCTGGCCGAGTTCTACGAGAGGGCCGGATGGGTGAAGACGCTGGGGAGCGACGAGAGGTACGGCTCCCTCACCGTGCTGGGTGCGGTCTCACCCCCCGGGGGGGACCTCTCCGAGCCCGTGTCCACCAACACCCTGAGGATCGTGAAGGTCTTCTGGGCCCTCGACACCGCCCTGGCCTACCGCCGCCACTTCCCCGCCATCAACTGGCTCACCAGCTACTCCCTGTACGTGGACGGGGTGGAGGGGTGGTGGAAGAAGTCGGGGGAGGACTGGAAGGGCCTCAGGACGGAGGCCATGGCCCTGCTCCAGAGGGAGGCGGAGCTGGAGGAGATCGTGAAGCTGATAGGGGCGGACGCCCTTCCCGAGCCGGAGAGGGCGGTGCTTGAGTCCGCCAGGATGGTGAGGGAGAACCTCCTTCAGCAGTTCGCCTTCGACGAGGTGGACAGCTACTGCCCGCCGGAGAAGCAGCTGGGGATGCTGAAGCTCATGCTGCGCTTCTACAGGAGGTGCATGGAGGCGGCCAGGGATGGGATTTCGGTCGCGGAGGTCAGGAAGCTCCCGGTGAGGGAGGAACTGGCCAGGATGAAAAAGCTCCCGCTGGAGGAGTTCAGGAAAGCGGAAAAGGAGCTGGAGAGGAGGATAGACGAGCAGTTCGAGGGGCTGAGGAGGGGTAAGGGTTGAAGGGGGGGAGCAAGGGTCTGGAGTATCTTTCGGTGAGGGAGGTCTCGGGGCCCCTGCTGGTGGTGGAGGGGGTGAGGGGAGTGGCCTACGGGGAGGTGGTGGAGATCGTCACCCCGAGCGGGGAGAGGAGGAGGGGGCAGGTGCTGGACGCCAGGGAGAACCTGGCGGTGGTGCAGGTCTACGAGGGGACGGGCGGAATAGACACCTCCAGGACCAGGGTGAGGTTCACAGGGGAGACCATCAAGTTCGGGGTGGGGATGGACCTGGTGGGCAGGATCTTCAACGGGAGGGGGGAGCCCATAGACGGGGGGCCGAAGCCCATTCCTGAGGACGAGTGGGACGTGCACGGGGCACCCCTCAACCCCTCCTCCAGGGAGTATCCCTCCGAGTTCATCCAGACGGGAATCTCCGCCATCGACGGGATGAACACGCTGGTAAGGGGGCAGAAGCTCCCCATCTTCTCCGGCTCGGGCCTCCCCCACAACGAGCTGGCCGCCCAGGTGGCCAGGCAGGCGAAGGTGCTGGGGGAGGAGGAGAAGTTTGCGGCGGTGTTCTGCGGAATGGGCATCACCCACGAGGACGCCTCCTTCTTCATCAGGGACTTCGAGCGGACGGGCGCCCTGGAGAGGGCGGTGGTCTTCCTCAACCTGGCCAGCGACCCCGCCATAGAGCGCATCCTCACCCCCAGGCTCGGCCTGACCACGGCGGAGTATCTGGCCTTCGTGCAGGGCATGCACGTGCTGGTGATCCTGCTGGACATGACGAACTATGCCGAGGCCCTGCGTGAGCTCTCGGCAGCGAGGAGCGAGGTTCCCGGGAGGAGGGGCTACCCCGGGTACATGTACACGGACCTGGCCACCATCTACGAGAGGGCGGGAAGGGTGAAGGGGAAGAAGGGGTCTGTGACCCAGATGCCCATCCTGACCATGCCTGGGGACGACATCACCCACCCCGTCCCCGACCTCTCCGGCTACATCACGGAGGGGCAGCTGGTGATGGAGAGGGAGCTGCACCGGAAGGGGATCTACCCCCCCATCAACGTCCTCCCCTCTCTCTCCAGGCTCATGAAGGACGGAATAGGGAGGGGCAAGACCAGGGAGGACCACTCGGATGTCTCCAACCAGCTCTACGCCGCCTACGCCGAGGGGAGGGACCTGAGGGCGCTGGTGGCGGTGGTGGGGGAGGAGGCCCTGACGGAGAGGGATAAGAAGTACCTGGAGTTCGCGGACGCCTTCGAGCGCAGGTTCGTGAACCAGGGAAGGGACGAGGACCGCTCCATAGACAGGACCCTGGACCTGGGCTGGGAGCTGCTGGGCATGCTCCCCGAGGACGAGCTCACCAGGGTGGATCCCAAGTTCATCTCCAAGTACCTGCACAGGAAGGCGGGATGAACCTCCCCCGGCTCATCCTTGCAGGAGGGGGAGGAGGGAGAGGAGGGAGAGAAGCCCCAGCGTGAGGAGGAAGAGGAGGAAGAGCCTCTGGAACCCGAAGACCCTCAGGACCCTGCGGGTGACCAGGTAGACCGAGAGGAAGGAAGCGAAGTAGAACCAGAGCACGCAGGGGACCAGGAGCTCCCTCTCCACCCCCACCATGAGGAGGAGGAAGGCCAGGAGGCCGGCGGTCACGGTGACGAGGGAGAAAGGATAAAAGAGGAGGACAAGGGGGGCCGACCTTCCCCACCCGCTTTCCCGGGCTCCCCTCATGGTAGGAAGAGATAGTAGGTGGTGGTGGGGAGCTTCCTCCTCACCTCCAGGAGCTCCGGGCGGTGGATCACCAGCTCTCCCCCCTTCACTTCCTTCCCCAGGAGCCTCCCTACCGCCCTCGCCTCCGCCCTCCCCCCTATCTTCACCGCCCCCCTCCCCAGTCCAGGGTCCAGGGCCAGGAGGATGGGGAGCCTCAGTTCCTTCCTCTCCTCGCTCGGGAGGATCCTGGCCAGCAGCTCGAGCTCCTCCCTCTTGAAGGGCTGGAAGCCGCCGTTGGTCAGGGGCACGCCCGGCCTTTCGGAGGAGAGGGCCTCCTCCAGCGGCACCCTCTCCCTGGGGAAGGGGGAGTTCAGCCTGGCCAGCTCAGCCTTCAGCACCTCCTCCAACCGCCTCCCTCCTCTCCAGCGTGGCCTTGATCCTCTTCAGCCTGAAGAAGTGCTCCCTCTCCATCTCGTCCAGCCTCATCCCTATGAACTTGAGCGCGGCCTCCAGCCTGGGGATGAGGATGTACTCCAGGGCGTTGACCCTCCTCCTGGTCCTCTCCAGCTCCCAGGCCAGGGCCCTGGCGGCCTCCTCCAGCTCCGCCACTTCGGCCAGCATCTTCAGGGCCCTCTCGAACTCCTCGGAGGCCCGGTCCAGGAGGGAGGGGGAGGGGTGGAGGGAGTATCCCCTGCCCAGCGCGGTGCGCACGGTCTCCCCCACCTCCACCACCGGCACGGGCACCCCCATGATGTACCTCAGGGAGGTCTCCAGGACCGCGCCCTTCCTCGCTTCCCTAGCCGCCTGCTCCGTCTCCGCCGTGCCCCAGCTGGCCATGCAGAGGGAGAGGGAGGAGTGGGCCTTCCCCAGCTGGTCAAAGGCTCCCTCCCTCTTCTCATAGATCTTCCTCAGGACCTCGAAGAACTCCATCACCAGCGCGTCCATCTTCTCCCTCAGGAGGTCGTGCCCTTTCCTGGCCAGGGCGATCCTCCTCCTGAGCCTGAGGAGCTCCATCCTGGTGGGGGAAAGGGCCATCATTCCTCTTCCCTCCTCACCACCACCTCCGCCCCCACCGTCCTCCTCACCATCTCCTCCAGCTCATCCCTCTCGGGGCGGTAACCGGTCCTGTCGGGGATCCTGAGGACCATCGGAAAGGGCCCCTTCTCCCTCACCATCCTCCTCCATTCCTCCCCCAGCTCCTCCGCCACCCTGTGGGTAACGAGGAGGAGCCCCACCCCCTCCTCCCGGAGCAGGCCCCTGAGCAGGCGCAGCGTTTCCTCCCTGGAGGAGTGGAGGTACGCCCTGCCCACCCCCGCCAGGGCGAACCCCGTCACCGTTTCCCTCTCCCCCACCACGACGACCTCACGCTTCAAGTCCCGGCACCCTCACCAGCAGTTCCTTGACGCGCTCCGGCCCCGCCCCCTCGAGCTTGAGCCTGAGGAGGAGGTGGAGGTTCCTCACCTCCGCCTCCCTCCTCTTCACGTAGGAATAAACGGGGGCGAGCGTGAAGGGCCTGGTGAGGGCGGCCCACCGGCAGAGCCTGAGGTGCTCCTCCTCCAGCGCCTTCTCCAGGGGAAAGAGGTCCCCCGCCTCCAGCTGGGGGAGGAGGGGTGAGAGGATCCTGCCGTAGGGGGTGTGGGAGAGGAGCTCCGCACAGGTCCTCAGGTCCTCCGCGGAGATGAGGGCCCTCAGGATCTCCTCCCCCAGCTGGTAGGGAGGCTCGAGGCGCACGAGGAGGGAGTCTATCCGCTCCGGCGGTGCTCCCTCCCTCTTCAGCCTGAGGATGAGCCTGAGGTTCAGGGAATCGATCTCAAAGCCCACCAGGGGAAGCAGGATCGACCGCTGGGGCTTCTTCCCCACCACCTCCTCCCACAGACGGGAGTAGTAGTGCCTGTCCAGGGCGAAGAGGAGGGGGGAAAGGCCCTCCTTCTGGTAGTCCTGGAGGGCCGAGGAGAGGACCTCGAAGTACTCGCTCCCCCTGAGGAACTCCAGGAGCTGCTCCAGGCTTTCCGCGGAGGCGAGCATGTCCAGCCTTTCCGGAGGGAGGGTGGGGCAGGGCAGAAGGCGCTTCCTCCTCTCCTCCCTGGGCTCCCCCAGGTGGAGGGAGGTGAGGAGGGCCTTCAGGTTCCAGATCTCCTCCCTCGCCAGGAGCCTCCGCACGGTCTCCACCCTGTCCTCGGGGACCATCCCCAGGAGCTCGGCGAACCTCGCGGCCGAGGCCTCCCTCAGGGCCCGCTCCCACTCCGCGGGGTCCTCCCCGGGGAGGGGATACCCCGCCTCCCCCAGCGAGGAGCGGAGCTCCTCCACGCGCTGCACCTCCGCCAGCTCCAGCAGCTTGGACTCAGAAAGGAGCCTGGCCTCCCAGGTGCTCACCACCGCGCTGCAGTAGAGGTAGCCGACCGTCCTCCTGGCGTGTAGGACCACCATGAGGAAGAAAAATCCTATCAGGACGAAGATGAGGATGGGAACGGCGAGCATCAGGACCCTTCGAAGAGAAGCTTGGCCACCCTCACCCGGAGGGCCTCCCTCTCCCTCCTCATCCTGCTCTCGAGGGTTTCGTCCAGCTCCGCCCTCCCGTCCCCGGACCTCACCCTCACCCCCCCCAGGGTCTCCAGGGGCCTGCCGAAGGAGATCCTCACTCCCTCCAGCCTCTTCCTGAGCTCCCCCTCCCTGCCCTTCAGCCTCTCCAGGTCCCTGCTGCTGGCCTCCACCACCACCTCCTCCGACCCAAGCCTCCGGCAGGCCTCCGCCGTGAGCTCCAGCAGGTCCCTCTCGTACTCCCTGGAAGAAACATATTTCCTCAGCCTCTCCTCCGCCCTCCTGAAGACCTCCTCTATCAGCTCTTCCTTCCTCTTCAGCACCTCCTTCCTGCCCTCCACCCTTCCCTTCGCCACCCTCTCCTCGTAGACCTGCCTGGCCCTCTCCCTCGCCCTTTCCACTTCCTCCTCCCCGGCCCTCTTCTCTTCCCTCTCCGCGGCCTCCACGAGGGAGGAGGCCTCCTTCCTAGCCCTCTCCAGGATCTCCTCGGCCTTCTTCCTGGCCTCGCCCAGGATGTCCTGGGCTATCAGCTGAGCTCCCCTTTCCACCACCTTCTCCCCCTCACAGGGCCCCTATGAAGGTGAGGAGAAGAATGGTGGCCAGGAGCCCCAGGATGGCGTAGATCTCCACCATCACCGTGTACATCATGCCCGCCGCGAAGACCTCCGGCCTCTTGGCGAAGGAGGTGGCGCTGGCCGAAGCCACCATCCCCTGCGGATAGGAGGTGAAGCCCTGCAGGATGGCCGGTACCGCCGCGCACAGCACGGCCAGGCCGGCCACGCCCGACTTCACCGCCGCCCCCGCTGAGAGTCCGGTGCCCAGTATGATGAGGAAGCCCGCCACGAACCCGTAGAAACCCTGCGTCCCAGGCATCACTTCGTACACGAAGACCCTGTACGCCTTCTTGGGGTCCTCCCCCGCTATGGCCGCGCAGGTGACGCCGGTCATGCCCACCCCCAGCCCGGCTATCACCCCCGGGACGGCTATGGCGAGGGAAGCCGCCAAGACCACCCATACGCCTTCCGCTACCATTTTATCTCCTCCTTATTCTGGTGAACACCCTTTTAACCTTGAAGGGGGAGAACTTTTCCCCTCCTCCCTCGTAGAACTTCGAGAAGAACTCCACGTAGTGGAGGCGCATGGTGTGGATGAAGGCCCCCAGGCTCTGCACGAAGAGGTTGAAGCAGTGCCCCAGGAAAAAGAGAAGGACCAGCACGGCGAGGAGGAGGATGACCAGGGCGGAGGAGATGCCCTCCAGGGGAGGGGAAAGGCTCCCGTAGATCCACCCCAGGATGTAGTTGATGGCGAAGGCTATGATGCTGGAGGAGATGCAGAGGGCGGTGAGCCTGGTGTAGGAGGCCGCATCGGCCACCAGTCCGGTGATGCCGTAGGCGAAGTTCACGGAGCTGCCCACCCCAGAGAGGGCGGAGCCTGCCGTGAGGGCCGACCCCGCCATCCCGGCAAAGAGGCCCAGGTAGAAGAGAAGCCTGAAGAGCACCAGGACGGTGGGGGCGGGGGAGAGGGGGTTGAAGACCTCCACCAGGCTCATCTTGGGGAAGGCGAAGGAGAGGCCGAACTCGGAGAGGCTCACCCCCAGGGAGCTGAGGGCCAGACCGAAGAAGCCCACCACCAGGAGCAGCTGGGGGAGGTGCACCAGGCAGAGCCTCTTCCACTCCCCCCTGAAGGCGTCCTTCAGGCAGGCCCCCCCCGCCACCCCCCAGAGGATCTGCAGGATCCCCAGGAAGACCGCCAGCTTGAGGATGGGAATGGGGTTCTCCAGCGGGTCCACCCAGAGGGGGGGAGCCCTGCCGAAGAGCCCCCCGAACCATCCTCCGAGCAGGCAGCCCACGGGTATGGTGAGGAGGGCACCCACCAGCACGATCTTCCTGAGCCTGGGGGGAAAGACCCTGGCCACCCAGAAACCCGAGCCCATGAAGAGGGCCAGGAGGAGACCGTAGGCCGCATCCGAGAGGCAGATGGCGAAGAAGAGGGGGAAGGTGAGGGCCAGATAGGGGGTGGGGTCCACCTCGTCGTACCTGGGAAGGCCGTAGGTCTCCGTGAGGAGCTCGAAGTTCCTTAGGCCCGGGGGGTTCTCCAGCTTCACGGGAGGTTCCTTCCCTGGCTCGTAGGTGCGGAAGAGCAGCTTTCCCGAGGTGAGGGTGCGCAGCAGGCCCTCCAGCCCGCCTTCCCCCTCCGGCACCCATCCCTCCAGGAGCACCGTGCTCTCGGTGTAGCCCAGGAGGGCGGAGGCCCTGAGCCTCTCCACGTGGATCTCCAGCAGCTCGAGGGTGGAGCCCACCTCCTCCGCCCACCTCCTGGCCAGCTTCCTCCTCCCCTCCTCCAGCTCCCCCTTCCTCCTCTCCAGCTCCGCCAGCTCCTCCTCCAGCCTCCGGAGGGAGACGGAGGGAGCCTCCTCCAGCGGGGGGAGCTCCAGCGGCTCCACCTCGAACCTGTAGACGAGGGGGGAGAGCCTCTGCCTCTCCCCGGCCCTGCAAACCACCACCACCGTCCTCCTCTCCCCCCTCCCCGCACTCCCCGCCACCACCTTCTCGCCCAGAACTTCCCTGACCTCCCGGAAGAACTCCTCCACCCTCTCCGCGGCCATCTTTCCGACCAGGACGTGGACCTCCTCCGTGGAGCGGAGGAGGCTCAGGGGAAGGTCCAGCTCCCTCAGTTCCTCCAGCAGTTCCTTCCTCCTCAGGAGCTCCTCCCTCCTCCTCTCCACCTCCTCCAGCCGCGACCTCAGGGGCCCCCATTTTCCTTCCAGCCTGGAGAGGAGCCTCTCCGCCCTCCTGGCCGTCTCCTCCCTGGTCAGGGGCCTAACCTGGACGGGCCGGGAGGGCGGACCCAGAACCTCGTGGAGCTCCCTCAGCCTGCCCAGCAGGGGGAGGAGACGCTGCAGCTCCTCCGCCGGGGCCCTCCTTCCCACCGCCGGCTCGGAAACCTCCTTGAGCTGGACCACCCCCCTCTCGTGGAGGGCCTCCAGCACCCTCTCCCTGAAGCGGAGGGGGAAGAGAGCCCTGAACCTCCTCATCCTGCAGGGCCTGAGCATCTACCTCACCAGGGCCCTCACCAGCTCCTCCACCGCCTCTTCCATCCTCTCCCTGGCCCTCTTCTCCACCCTTTCCTTCTCCCTCTCCGTCTCTTTCGCCAGCCTCTCCAGCTCCCGCTCCGCCTTCTCCTCGAATTTCTTCCTGAACTCCTCCCCCTTCCTCCTCGCCTCTTCCCTTATCTCCTCCCTCCTCCTCTCCGCCCTCTTCCTGGCCTCCTCCAAAATCCTGGCGGCCTCCCTCTCCGCTTCCTCCAGGATCCCCTTGGCCTTTTTCTCCGTCTCGAAGACGAGGCGCAGGTCCTCCTCCATGGAGTCGACCCTCTACAGTGGAAAAATGATGATATAAAAAGCTTCGAGCTGGGCTAACCCGACCAGAACGCTGGCCAGACGGATTCGGGTGCCTACTCCAGGTGGGTGTCGAAAGCCGTCAGGGTGATGGTCTTCATGACGTTGGGAAGCTTCCTTATGGCGAGCACGGCCCTGTCGATCTCTTCGTAGTTCCCCTCCAGCACGCACACCACGTCGTACTCCCCGTGCACGAAGTCAGAGAGCTTCACGTTGGGAACCCTCTCTATCTCCGAGACCACCGAGACCTCGTAACCCGGCCTCACCGTGATCAGGACATATGCCCTTTTCTTGAAGGCTGCCAATCCTCCGGCCATCGCTCTATACTGGGGTTCCACCTTTTAAAATCATTCGGAGCGCTCGGCACTCAACATCCTCATCACCCCTCAGAGCCCCTCTCCTCATCGCGCCCCTCTTCCTTTCACAAAAGGATTAAAATCCGTTCCCCCAGGAGGAAGGACTGGAGGCATCCCATGAAGCTGGTGCTCTTCGGCCCCCCGGGGGCGGGAAAGGGTACCTACGGAAAAAGGCTCTCGCAGGAGTACGGGATACCCCACATAGCCACGGGGGACCTCATACGGGAGGAGATCAAGAAGGGAACCCCCCTGGGGAAGAGGCTGGGGGAGTATGTGGGGAAGGGGCTGCTGGGCCCGGAGGAGGAGGTGATCAGCCTCATGAAGGAAAGGCTCTCCCAGCCGGACTGCGCGAAGGGGTTCATCCTGGACGGCTTCCCCAGGACGATCCTCCAGGCCGAGACCCTGGAGAAGCTCTCCCCCCCCGAGCTGGTGCTCAACCTGGACGTGAAGGAGGAGGTGATCGTGAAAAGGCTCTCCACCCGCAGGATCTGCAGGAAGTGCGGGGCCATCTACAACCTGGTCTCCATGCCACCCCGTGAACCCGGGGTCTGCGACCGGTGCGGGGGGGAGCTCTACCAGAGGGAGGACGACAAGCCGGAGGTGATCAGGAGGAGGCTGGAGGAGTACGTCAGGCAGACCAAGCCCCTGCTGGACTTCTACGCCCGCAGGGGGATCCTCAGAACGGTCTCCTTTGAAGGGGAGGTGGAGGTGGAGGAGAGCGTGGCGAGGGTGAAGAGGGCGCTGGAAGGAAAGGGCTGATCACTTCACCCTCACCCTCTCCGCCCGCGCGTACGGGAGGAAATCGAACTCCAGTTCCTTCTCCCATCCCTCCCCCTCCAGGATGCCCATGAAGCCCGCCACCCTTCCCCCCTTTTTCAGGAGGGAGGGGGCGAGCCTCCTCACCTCCCCGGCCCCACCGAGCTTCCGGGGAGGGCCAGGCCACCCATCACCACCAGAACATCCGCCCTACCCGGCCTGAGCCTCCTGCCGGTCTGAAAGCCGTGGGGCGACCTGTACCTCAGCTCCACCGCCTTCCCCGGCTTTCCCCCCGGGGGCGAAGTAGAAGGAGTGCCCCAGGTCCCTGCAGGCGTACGCCGGCAGCTCGGCGAAAGGAAGACAGACGGCCTCTGAACCCGGGAAGAGCACCTTCTTCCCCGGACCCAGCTCCCTCGTCGCCCCCCCGAAGGCGCGGGTCATCCCCGCGATCCCCCTCCCGGCCCCGGAACCTCTCCCTCCGCTCGCCATCTATTAATCCTCCCCCCGGAAGAAGTAGGGAGGGCCCGTGGTCTAGCCTGGATAAGACACAGGCCTGCGGAGCCTGCAACTCGGGTTCGAATCCCGACGGGCCCGCCATCCACCAAGGGGGAGAGGCCCGGGGCGGAAGCTTTCCTCCCGGGAAGGGGAGGGGTCGGGGTGAAGAGCACCAGCGGGGACACCCAGCTGGGGGCACCAGCATGGACGAGATCCTGGTGGGATACCTGTGCGAGACTGAGGGGGGCGGCGGAGAGGGTGCTGCGTGGAGAAGGGAGGCGGTAATGTGCGCGGGAAGGGGCACCCGGAAGGGCTCCGCGAGCCGGGGGGAAGACACTTTGCAAGACAGGGGTCGGTCGGCAAGCTGATCGGCCAATAAAGCCTCCTCGTACAAACGTTCATTTCATTGGCTCGATCCCTTCACTTTTTTGTTTCATATGAAACAAGAAAGAATAAATTCAAACTTGACCATGTTGAGATCGATGATTCCCATATACTGTTTAACGCTCAACCACAAAAAGGCACCAATTCGAGTGTTGGAAAGTTTCACCCTGACCGACCCCCAATCAGCATTAATTCAACTTAAGAAGGAAGGAGCAGAGGAGTGCGTTATAGTTCAAACTTGCCACAGAGTGGAGATCTACGCTTCCGGTTCAAACGTGAGCGGGGAACTGCTCAAAGAATTCTTAAGAAACTCTACCAACAGCGCGTACCCACTTGAGCCGTACGCGGAACTTTTTGAGGGCTATGACGCTGTCCGCCACCTTTTTTATCTGGCCGCGGGACTGGAGTCAGTAATAGTTGGCGAGACAGAGATCCTGCATCAGATTCGAGAGAGCTTAGAGCGAGCAAAAATTTTGGGAACTGCTAAATCAACCATGGAATCGGTCTTCAGCGCAGCCATAAATTGCGGCGGAGTTGTAAGGCGCGAAACCTCCATCTCCAAAGGCTCGATTTCGCTGGGGAATGTGGTCATAAAAATCATAACCGAAAAGCTTGGGTCCCTGGAGGGAAGGAAGCTGGTCATAATCGGTGCCGGCAGGATAGGAAGCATGGTCGCAAAATCCGTGCCCCGCAAGGGAACCGTGACCATCTTTGTGGCAAATCGAACCTACTCAAGAGCTGAACGTCTCGCGAGTGAAGTAGGGGGAAGAGCCGTGCACTTCGACGGGCTTAAAGAAGTTATCGCCGATGCCGATGCCGTCGTCTGCGCCACCTCCTCCCCCCATCCCATCCTCAAAAAGGAGGATTTGGAGGGCCTGAAATTGAATGGTCTTTTGATATTGGACGTTTCGAACCCAAGAGGCGTTGATGAAGGAATAAAGCATGTTGGAGGAGTAGAACTGATTGATTTCGATCTCATAAGCAGTATCGCGAAAAACAACCTCAGAGTTAGGAAAAAAGCTGTAAAAGAAGCTGAAAGGATTATCGAGGACTCGCTGAGGGCTTTGATCGGGAGGCTAAAGTTGGGGGACAGGAAAACGAATTTTGAAATGCTGATGCGTTGGGCTGAAGTTAAGAGAAGAGAGGCCGTCGACTTCGCCTTCAGAAAGTGTGCTTTCACAGAGGACCAGAAAAAGGTCATCGAGGAGTTCACCTATGCCTTTATGCGTGATATCATCTTCTCCATAGCAAACTCCGGAGCAAAGTCGGAGGGTTTTGAATGAAAAAAACAATCACATCCAGGCTTAGGCGCAACAAGATATTGAGGGACCTCGTCTCTGAGACCGCCTTGGCTCCCCACAACTTCATCTATCCCATCTTTGTCAAAGAGACTGGCGACATTGAGAGATCCCGCTGGGGCGGTATGGAAAAGGTGCCCCTCTCTGGCCTTGTGGAGTACCTGTCGGGGTACATAGCCTCAGGCCTCCGTTCCTTTCTCATCTTTGGTGTACCCTCATCGAAAGACTCCCTGGGATCTCATGCTTACAGCGGCGACGGAGTGGTCCAGAGAGCGATAAGAGCTATTAAGGCGTCCCTGCCCCCTGTTAACATCCTCACAGATGTTTGCCTCTGTCAGTACACTGACCACGGTCATTGCGGTATACTCGAAGGAAGTAGGATTCACAGGAACAAAACCCTTTCAATACTGTCCAGGATAGCGGTTAGCCACGCCGAAGCCGGGGCTGACATCGTTGCTCCCTCGGCTATGGCAGATGGTCAGGTGTCGGCGATAAGGAGCGCTCTAGACGAAGGTGGTTTTGAGGATGTGGGCATAATGTCCTACTCCGCCAAGTTCAGATCCTTTTTGTACTCCCCCTTCAGAGAGGTCGCGTCTTCCGCCCCGGCTTTCGGCGACCGTTCTTCGTACCAGATGGACTTCAGGAATAGGAGGGAAGCCGTTAAGGAAGCTCTCCAGGACATACAGGAGGGGGC
Source organism: uncultured archaeon (assembly GCA_938074535.1). Taxonomy (GTDB): domain Archaea; phylum Hadarchaeota; class Hadarchaeia; order Hadarchaeales; family WYZ-LMO6; genus WYZ-LMO6. The sequence continues at coordinate 15,032 of CALJER010000015.1, read as the reverse complement.
GGATATGGTGATGGTCAAACCTGCCATGCCGTACCTCGATGTCATCAGCGAGCTCAGAAGAATTTTGACTTGCCCACTGGCGGCGTATCAAGTGAGTGGGGAGTACGTTATGCTCAAGGAATACTGCAAAAGCACTGACACAGACGAGAGAGGGGTTTTTCTAGAAGCTCTCACCGCGATAAAGAGGGCGGGAGCAGACATCATAATATCGTACTACGCTCCCGAGGTTGTAAAGGCCTTAAGGGAAGAACAGTCATGAAATCCGAAGACCTGTTCCTTCGAAGTAAAAGGGTCTTCCCCGGCGGCGTGAACAGCCCGGTTAGGTTTTTCAAACCCTACCCGTTCTTTACCTCCTCAGCCAAGGGATCCCGCCTCATAACTGAAGACGGAAGAGAACTCATCGATTTCTGCATGGCCTACGGCCCTCTTATCTTTGGTCATTCCCCAGATTTTTTGATCGAGGCAGTTCATGAGCAGGTGCGCAGGGGGACTCTCTTTGGAACACCTCACCTAGCCGAACTGGAGTTGGCCGAAGAGATCATCCGATCAGTTCCCTCGATAGAGATGATTAGGTTTGTCAACTCCGGAGGGGAGGCAGCTACGAACGCCATCAGGCTGTGCAGGGCCTTTACCAAAAGAGAGGTGGTCGTCAAGTTCGATGGTTGCTACCACGGAGCGGTGGACTCACTTTTAGTGAATGGTGTTGAATCCAGCAAATCGCCCATCAGCGAAGGGATACCGGGTGATCTTCTCGACAAAACCAAAGTCATACCCTTCAACGACTTCGAGGCCTTAGATATCGTTGACGAGAGCGTCGCCTGTGTTATAGTGGAACCTGTAATGGGCAATGTGGGATTGATCCCGCCAGAAAAAGGCTTTCTGAGAGAGCTCAGGAGAGCGTGCGATGAAGCTGGAGCACTCCTGATCTTCGACGAAGTTATTACGGGATTCCGCCTCTCTAAGGGGGGAGCACAGCAACTCTTCGGCCTGAGGCCCGACATAACCTTGCTCGGAAAGATAATAGGGGGGGGCTTCCCCATCGGCGCCTTTGGAGGCAGGAGGGAGCTAATGGAAATGGTTGCTCCAGCCGGCAGAGTGTACAACGCGGGAACGTTCAACGGAAGCCCTGTGGCCACCTCTGCGGGCCTGTCGGTGGTGAGGAGACTCAGGGACTCTGTGTACGCTGAGCTGGAATCTAAGACCGAGCGTCTGTGTTCTGCCCTGGAGGATCTTCTCGAGGATGCCGGAATCCCCGCTCAGATAAACAGGATGGGCTCGATCTTCACGCTTTTTCTGACGCAGAACCGCCTGAGAAATGCTGAAGATGCCAGAAAATGTGATACAAATAGATTTTTGAAGTTACAAGCTCTCCTGCTGGAGGGGGGCGTCTTCTTACCGCCCTCCCAGTTTGAGTGCTGCTTTCTATCCGTGGCTCACACCGAAGAAGATCTGCAAAAGACAGCAGAGGTTTTTTCTTCCGCTATCGCTGGTGGGTGGTCTGGTTGAGAACTCTCAGGGTTGGAAGTAGAGGAAGCAGGTTGGCACTCATCCAAACCGAGCACGTCATCAAGAGATTGCAATCCTTGAGCGATTTCAACTTTGCCATTGTTAAGATAAAGACTTCCGGAGATGAACTGAACAGCTTAGCAGCAAGAGAGATGGGCAGCGGAACCTTTGAGAGGGAGATCGACGAAGCCCTTCTGAGGGGCGATGTTGACCTCGCGGTCCACAGTCTCAAAGACGTGCCAACCTCACTCCCACCAGGAGTCTCCGTCGTAGCAGTTCCGGAGAGGATCTCTCCGTGCGATGCATTCATCTCTCGTAAGGGCTCACCACTCAGTTCAATGCCCAAAGGAGCAATCATCGGAACCAGCAGCCCGAGAAGAGCAGCACAGCTCAAATGTTTCAGAGGGGACCTCGAGATATCACATTTGAGGGGCAACGTAGATACGAGACTTAAACGCCTGAGGGAAGGAAAATACGACGGCATAGTGGTCGCAGAAGCTGCTCTGATCAGACTTGGGCTCGGGGGGAAATGGGAGCGCATGCCCATTGAGCGCTTCCCCACAAGCCCGGGTCAGGGTGCGCTTGCCATAACAGCGAGGAGCGATGACTCGGATGTTAAATCTTTGGTCCAGCTGATAAATTCGCCGGAAGCTATGGAAGAAGTATCGATCGAGAGGTCTTTCCTGAAGGCCATGAGATCTGGTTGCTCGGCACCCATCGGATTTACGGCGCGGGTCGAAGGCGAATCCGTAAAAATTGTGTGCGGTTTTTACGCTGCAGACGGGTCAAATTTCAGAATTTTCGAATTCAGGTTCCCAAGGGGGGCTCCCGAAGATACCGGAAGGAGGGTCGCTGAACTCGTCCTCAACAACCGCGAGCTGGAGTGGTTCTGGAGGGAGTTCCGTGAAGGGTAGAGTCTATCTGGTTGGCGCCGGTGTTCTTGGAATCGATAATCTCACCCTAAGGGCTCACAGGATAATCTCGGAAGCGGATGTAATACTCCACGACCGTCTTGTGGACGAGAGTATTCTAAATATAGCCAAGAAGGGGGCGAAAATCATCTATGTGGGAAAAGAGCCCGGAGAGGGCCCGGAAAAACAGCGGGAGATCGTTGACTTGATGAAAAACTTTGCAAGGGAGGGGCTTTGTGTTGTTCGGTTGAAAAGCGGCGACCCTTTCGTGTTTGGCAGAGGTGGCGAAGAGCTCCAGGCCCTCGAGGCAGAGGGAATAGAGGTGGAAGTGGTGCCCGGCCTCACCTCGGCAGTTGCGCTGCCGACGCTAGCAAGAATCCCGCTTACCATGCGCGGAGTTTCCTCCTCCGTCGTCATCCTGAGTGGGAGCTTGGCGGGTAGCGAGGACGAAGGGGAGTATCTGAAGAGGCATGCCAAGTTCCCCGGAACGTTGGTTCTCCTCATGTCAATGAGGAACCTTTCCTTTGTGGCCAGGAACCTCATTGAGGGCGGAATTGATCCTGAAACCCCTGGAGCAATCATAACCTCCACCGGTTCTCGCGTCAGGAAAGAGCTCATCCGCGTCAAGGATCTCTTGAATACCTCACGAAGGGAAAAAGCTCCTGGCGTCCTGGTAATAGGGCGCGTCGCGGAGGTGTTCCTCCGATGAGATGCAGAAAGGTTGTGTTAACATCGTTGTCTCCTTTTGACCCTTCTCCTTTTCAAAAATACGGCTGCAGACCCCTTAGGATAAGCACCATAAGGCTTCTGCCCAAGAGGGAGGAGATTCTGAGACTGAAAGAGAATCTATCCCATCAGCGCCACGACTCCGCCGTATTTTTGAGTCCGAGGTCTCTAAGAGTGGTCAATCCCTCCAAAAAAATTATCCGCAGCTTATCGGAGATGAGGCTCTACGCCGTCGGACCCTCAACTAAGGCCTCTTTAGAGAAGTTCGGCCTGACCAAGGTGAGGTTGCCCTGTAGATACACGAGCAAGGCGCTCCTCGAGGAAATCCTGAGCGACCACTCTGAGCATCCCTTCTCATCGATCGCCTTGCTCAGAAGCAGCTTTGCAAATGATCTAATGCGCAGAGCCCTTTCTGAGGGAGGAATACCCGTCGAGGAGTATCGGATTTATTCGCCGGTGGTGGATCCAAAGGGCGTCGAAAAATTTCTGAGAACTCTTAGAACCGGAGCAGATTTTGTGGTCTTCACCTCCGGTTCCTCCTTCGAGCTCATGCAAGCTTTTTTGCCCTTCAAAGCCAGAAGAAAGCTCCAATCGCTTCTTAAAAGTACCCACGTGATCGCAATCGGACCGGAAACGGCGAGAGTTCTAAAATCATCTGGGATAGAGCCCTCCGTAGCGCCAGAGCCTTCCCTGTGGGGAGTACTCTCCTCCCTGGGGGCGGCATGATGCCAAAAAAGATCGGAATAATTCTGGTAGGACATGGAAGCAGGGAGCCACACAATAAGAGGGCTATAAAGTACTTTGCAAAAAAGCTTGAAGCCGAGCATCCCTATGTTAGGTGCGCTTTCATGCGAATGAACAAACCCTCCCTTCAGGAGGTGATTTCAGAGAGCTTGAACGCTGGGATAGAGGAGCTCATCATCCAGCCCGTCTTTCTCACCAGGGGAACCCACGTCGACCAAGACATACCAAAAATCTTGGGAATGCCCGCTGGAGCGAGGGTTTGGAGGATCGAAGCTGCAACAAAAAAGGTCAAAGTGGTGCTCAGCGATCCCATAGGGGCGGACGATCGAGTAGTGGAGATCCTCAACGACAGAATCAAGGAGGCTTTGAGAGCTTGAAGGTTCTCGTTGTAGATGCCACCCACGGCGGGCTGACCCTCTCCGAGGCGTTCACCGAGCGGGGCGACACCGTAACGTGCGTCGACGTTTATAGGACCCTTAAGGACTCAGAAGGTGAGGAATATTCTAAAGAGCTGGAAATTCTGCGTGAGGTCCCGGATCCCTCCGAACTCCCAAAATATGACCTGATAGTCAGCCCCGTCCACTTTCCCTCCTCGTCGTTTGCGGACTTTAAGGATAGGCTTGTAACGCATCACGAAGCGGTGAGAATGCTGGCTTGCGGTAAAGTGCACTTCCCCGTGGTGGAGATAACGGGCAGCTTTGGGAAGACGACCGCTGTCAGATGCGCAACCGCCTTGCTCAGAGACCGCTACTCCATTCTGAGCCTGACAAGCGATGGTATAAAATTCATAAAGGGGGCGAGCGAGAGAGTGCTGTCAGAAAGCGCAAGCTCGACTCCCGCTAACATAATAAAAGCGCTGAAGCTCTGTCCAAGGGATCCCGATCTTGCCATCTTCGAGCTTTCCCTGGGCGGGACGGGTATGGCCGATCTTGGAATCCTGAAGAACGTGTACGATAACTATCCCATAGCAAAAGGTTCCTCCTCTGCCCTTGCGGCGAAAATGTCGATGGTTAGACAAAGAAAGCCAAATTCAACCGTTCTGCTCAATGCAGATGATCCTCTATTAAGGGGAGTTTCAAACGTCCAGTACTTCTCTGCACATCCTCTACCTTGTGAGATCTCAGCGGAAGGGGTATGCATCGGCGCTGGCTACATCAAGTTCACTGCGAACTTCCGGGGCTTCATGACCTTGGAAGGCCCCACCCATTCCAGAACCCTGGTCGAGGCCCAAGGGCCCATCGGCAGACAAAATGTGGAGAACATCCTCGTTGGGGTTTCTATAGCAAAGTTTTTTGGTGTTTCTGAGGAAAAAGTGGAAATCCCCCCAGAAACCTTCTCAAAAAAGATGGTCTTAGAAGACCCCTCGGGACCTCTGATCCTGAACAGGAGCCCAGCAATAAATGAAAAAGCCGCGGACAAAGCAATCAAAGACTATCTTGAAGTCCTACCGCCGATCAGGCTGGAGATCGGCGGAAGGCTCAAGACCACCTGCGGGCCTGTGAACTTGGTGGAACTAGCAAAGGTCATTAACTCCAGCCCGTTTGAAGAGGTCTACCTGTTTGGTGAACTCGGCGAGGCCCTCCGATCGATGATATCGAAAAGTGTGGTGGGGCCCGTTGGGGCCTCGAGGGTCCCGACCCTGCGTCTAGAGAGGGAAGAGCATGTCCGCTGCAATGCATCCTAGACCGAGCCCGATCGCTGCCGCTATGTATACCCTCAGGGATCTGGATGCAGACGTTATAGTCCTGCACGGCCCCTCCGGCTGCTGCTTCGGCCCAGCCAGGCTGCTTGAAAAAGAAGGGGTGAAGATAGTGACGACCGCCATGTCGGAAGACGAATTGATATTCGGGGGGGAGAGAAAACTTTCAGCGACGCTGAGGAAAGTAGACGAGCTCTTCAATCCTAAGCTGATTGGCGTCGTTGGTACCTGTGCCAGCATGATCATCGGTGAGGACCTCAGGAGGGCGGCCGCCGAAGCTGGTGTTATCAAAAAGGCGATATGCTGTAGCATTCACAGCGCCTCTGGAGATAACACTCTTGGAGCGGTAGCGGTCCTCAAAGAAGCCATGGAAGCGGGTTTGGTAAGCAGGGAAGAATACTCCCGGCAGAAGCATGCGCTGGAGATGGCAGCTCTTTTGGAGAGGACAAGGGGTACCGCTAGAGCAGAGTACATACCCGGTAGCCCCGGCGACGATCCTGCCGCCGTAGGCTCCCTGATACTCCGAACCCTCGAGGGTGGAGGTGAGGTGGCATGCGTCCTGAATGCCAAGAAGGAAACTGCTTTTCTCTACGCCGACCTCTTCCTTGCCCTAGCCGATGCCGGATTTGGAAAAAGCGGAAGCGTTCATTTCGTTGCCAACCTGGACCCCAAAATTGGCCTTCCCAGGATAAGATCCTACTCAGAAAAAATCCTCCAGGAGCTGAGCGCTCGGGGAATCGAGGTGGAGGTAATCACGGGGGGCCTCGATGAGTACCCCATCTCGGGAGAAAGAGCAAGAGAAGTCCTCTTCGACATCCGTCCGGATCTAGCAATAATCTCGGGCATACCACATGCCGTGGCCGTTGAAGGCAAGCTGAGGACGGTGGCTGTTAGTGCCGGCAGGAGGGCCGCTTCGAACCTGAAGTCCTTGGGATATGATTATGTGGTCAACGAGGAGGGTGCCCACAGTGCCTCTCTGGGAAACAGGAGAATTTGCAAATCAATATTGGGCGAGAGCATCAGGGGGCTTGCAGGGGGAACCCAATGAGATCCGTGGCAATATACGGAAAGGGGGGAATTGGAAAGTCAACTTTGGCCTCAAACATAGCTGCGGCCCTCGGGGAAATGAATCTCAAAACTCTGCTGGTCGGATGTGATCCAAAGGCAGACTCAACAACGAACATCCTCGGAAGGAGGGTAACCCCGCTGCTGGAGGTGATGAGGTCGAACAAAAACCCGCCCGTCGAGAGTTTTCTCTTTAGGGGAGTGTTTGGGGTCTACGGTGTTGAAGTGGGTGGTCCTGAGCCGGGGGTGGGATGCGCCGGCAGAGGGCTGATAGTTGGAATTGGGCACCTCCTGGGCAAACTAGACATCGGCAGCTTTGATTTTGTAATCTTCGATGTGCCGGCGGATATCCTGTGCGGCGGGCTTGCGATCGTCGTCAAAGAAGGATATGCGGAGAGTGTTCTCATCGTCACCTCCGACGAGTTCATGTCCATATACGCGGCGAACAACATCTGTCTGGGACTTTCCTCTCTCAAGGCACCATCCTGCGGTATTGTGTACAACAAGGCAACGCCCCGCGGAAAGAGGTACGTTGAAGAGTTTTCGAAGAGGGTGGGAATCCCGATCATCGGAAGCCTTCCCTACTCGGAGGAGCTGAGGTGGGCAGATAAATTAAGGAAGACCGTGATAGAGCTTTCGCCCAACTCCGGCATCTCGCACCTCGTCAAATCCATATCGCTGTCCCTCCTCAGGATGGAGGATGGTAAGATCCCAGATCCGCTTTCCGCAAGAGAGCTGGAGGAGATCTTCCAGCTGCTCACGGCGGAATCGCGGACTTGCGGGTGCTCCGATGAAAGTTCCTAGAGTTGTGATCTCGGCAACATCGAGCGGCTCGGGAAAGACGCTGATCTCAGCTGCCCTTTTAAGAATAATGAAAAGCAAGAACTTCAAAGTCCAGCCCTTCAAAGTAGGCCCGGACTACATCGATCCCATGTACCTAAGTATGGCCTCCGGGAGGCCCTGCAGAACTCTCGACTCCTGGATGATGGGGGAGGAGACCATACGCCGCTCCTTCGTGGCTGGCTGTGTGGGCGCCGATTTCGCGGTCGCGGAGGGGGTGAGGGGTCTTTACGAAGGCGAGTCTCCCGTGGCGGATGTGGGAAGCACGGCGCATGTCGCCAAAATCCTCTCCGCACCCGTAGTCTTGGTTGTCGACTGCAGGAGTTTGACCAGGGGCGTGGCCGCCCAGATAATAGGCTACCAATCCATGGACAGGGAGGTGAGGATCGGCGGCGTGATCCTAAACAACGTCAGGGATGCCGCACACGAAGAAAAACTCAGAAAGGCGATCGAACACTATACCAAAGTACCTGTCCTGGGTGTGCTTTACCGTTCGCCTGAGCTACGCATAAAAAAGCGGCATGGGGGTCTCGTAACACCCCGCGAGCTTCCGAAGATCGATGAAGTAATAAACAGGGCAGCTATGCTGCTCGAACCCTCCTTGGATATCGACAAGCTACTTGAGCTAATGACGCAATGCCCCGAGATCGAGGATCATGCCGGCCAGGGCCCGCTGCTCAAGCAACGGGGCTCAGCGATCAACGAAAAAGTGAAAATAGGAATCTTCATCGACTTTCCCTTCTCCTTTTACTACCCCGAGAACCTGGTCCTGCTCAGAGAAGCTGGCGCCGAAATACGCGTGATAGACAGCCTATCAACCAGAGAAATCGAAAATGAAATCTCTGGAGTTCTGATCGGCGGCGGGTATCCTGAAATCTTTGCGAGCGAACTTGAGGCAAACCATCGGCTGCGGCACTCCCTCTACAAAAAAATCGTGGACGAAATGCCGGTTGTCGGGGAAGGCGGTGGCCTGTTGTATCTTTGCAGCTCAATAAACTACGGGGGCAAAAAGCATAAGATGGTGAGCGTTTTTGATGGTGATGTCTATTTTTCTGAGAGACCGAAGGCTCTGGGTTACGCCCAGTTAGAGGCCACAGCCGAAAATCCCCTCTCGGAGGCCGGGGGCACCCTGAAGGGACACGAATTTCACTACTCTTACATCGAAAATCTCTCGAGCGAGTTCGCTTTTAATGTACTCAGGGGAAGGGGGATCAGGGACGGGAGGGACGGGGCTACGGCCCACAGGACTGTTGGGATGTACACGCACCTCCACTACCTAGCCAACCCCGATGTGCCTGCAAAGTTCGTTTCGGCTTGCAGCCAGTACTTTCACAGGTGACCTCAACAGAATTCTTCAGGTCTTATCATCAGTGACAGCTTTTCCTTTATTTTTCTCGAGAGTTTGGGATCCAGACCATGCGTCGTGATGCCTATCTGAAACTTTTTATAATCCAGCACCGCGGGAAACATCACGTTGCACTCCTCATGAGAAGTAACAGAGACCACCAGCTTTCTGTGGCGCATGGCCAGCTCTGAGATCTTTGAATTTATTTCTTTGCTGTCTGTGGCCGCGACGATCATGTCAAAGCGATCCAAATTTCTCGAGAGATACTCGAGCCCATCCCCTCTCTCGACCTCAACGCCCATAGCATCCAATCCTTTTGCATCATCTTTTGTAACCACGGTTACCTCAGCTCCGCTCTCAACCAACTTGGAGATTTTTCTCCTCCCGATGGCGCCGGATCCCACAACCAGAACCCTCATCCCCTCCGTCACGAAATAAAGGAGCATCCCTTTCCTCACCAAAACTCTTCCCCGCCGTAGGGTTGGAGCACTGGTCTTAAAAATTCTCCCAACCCCTCGCCGCAGCCGGAAAAGGACCCGCCATCCGCCGCCCCCAGGTTTGGGCAAAAGCCTTTTCACCGGCGCCGCCGAAGAAAAAAAGGATGAAGCTTGTCTTCTCCCCCAAGTGCCTGGAGTACGGCGATCCCTACCATTTGGAAAACCCTGGAAGGGTGGGGAAGGCCCGTGAGATCCTGAAGGGGCTGGGGTACGAGTTCGTGGAGCCCTGCCCTGCCACCGAGGAGGACCTCCTGCTGGTGCACTCCAAGAAATACGTGGAGATCATCAAAAGGGGGAACTTCTTCGACCCAGATACCCCCGCCTATCCCAACATCTACGAGTACGCCAGGCTGGCCGCGGGAGGGGCCATCAAAGCGGCTGAAATAAAGGGCTTCTCCCTCATGCGCCCCCCGGGGCACCACGCAGGCAGGAACGGGCTGGCGCTGGGAGCACCCACCCTGGGCTTCTGCTACTTCAACAACATAGCGGTGGCCGTGAGAAAGCTGGATCTCCCCACCCTGATCGTGGACGTGGACGGGCACCACGGGAACGGCACCCAGGAGATCTTCATGGGGGACCCGAAGGTCAGGTTCCTCTCCCTGCACAGGGGCGGCATCTACCCGGGAACGGGATGGGAGTCGGGACCCAACTTCGTGAACATCCCGCTGGACGAGGTGGGGGACGAGGAATACCTCAGGTGCCTGGAGAAGGGACTGAAGAAGGTGGGGGCGGAGAGGTGCGAGGTGGTAGGGATCTCGGCGGGCTTCGACTCCCACGCCGGGGACCTCTCCTCCCTGGGCCTCACCCCGGAAGGCTTCCGCAGGATAGGGGAGAGGCTGGCAGAGTACGGGAAGCCGGTCTTCGGGGTGCTGGAGGGTGGGTACATAGGGGAGAACCTGGCCAGGAGCCTGCACGCCCTCATTGAGGGGCTGGAGGGCTGAGGTTCTTAAGCGAGGTGCTCCCCGAGCCCCCTCCCGTCTTCTCCTCTCCTCCAGGACCCTCCTCACTCCCCCCGCGAACTCGTCCCTGTCGAAGGAGTAAAAACATGCCCTCCTTCCCCGTCCTCCCCACCCTCCTCCTGGGGAGTCCCATCCCCGAAAGGGATCCCGGATGCTGGCGGAGCCCTCTCCGACCTCCCCACCTTCCTCCTGAGGTGGTGGATGGAGAGCTCCCTTCCTGCCCCGGCCGGCACCAAAAGGAGGAGCCGAGCAGTGGAAGGCAAACGCAGGAGGAAGGAGACCTCCGCCCTTCTCAGACCTTCTGCCTATCCTTTTAAGCTTCTCTGCGAAATTTTTTGCATAGATGCCGGAAGTGGTTCTGACCGCTGATTGCACTTTGATGTCCGACTACGGGGGCTCCATGTTCGTGGGCTTCGCCGCCTGCGCCCCCAGGCTGCTGCCCGACCCCCTCTTTCGCCTCTTCCTCTGTCCCCCCCTTCCCCACCGGAAGGGGGTGGCGCTCTTCGCCCCCGCTGGAACTAGGAAGATCGAGGCCGTCCTGCTGGAGGAAGGCTTCGACGTGGTGGTGGGACATCCCGAGCACCTGGAGGAGGTGGTGGACGAGAGAACCAGGGCCGTGGGAATAACCACCAACGATCCGCTCGGGCTGGGACCGGCCTCTTCCACCCTCAGCAGCCTGACGGGAGAGGAGACCTACTCCGCCTTTCACTTCAGGAAGCTGGTCGGCCGGAGGATCCTCAGGAGGGCCGGCCTGAGGGTGATCGTCGGCGGGCCCGGGGCCTGGCAGCTGGCCGAGGGAAGGATGATGGCCAAGTACGGGATAGATTGCGTGGTGCTCGGGGAGGGGGAGACCGTGGCCTCCGAGCTCTTCCGCAGGGCGATAAGGGGAGAACCCCTTCCCCCCATCGTGGAGGCTGGGCCCACCCCCCCGGAGAAAATCCCGGCCATCAAAAACCCCACCGTGAACGGGATAGTGGAGGTGGCCAGGGGGTGCGGGAGGGGATGCAAGTTCTGCGTCCCCACCCAGCGCTACCTCCGCTCCCTCCCTCTGGAAAAGATAAGGGAGGAGGTGAGGGTGAACGCGGCCGCCCACCACCTGCTGATCCACGCGGAGGATGTGCTCAGGTACGGGGCGAGGGGAATCCTGCCCGAGGAGGAGAAAGTGATGGCCCTCTTCCGGGAAGTGGCCAAAACCGGGATGGACGTGAGCGCCTCCCATGCGGCCTTCGCCTCTGTGGCCTCCGCCCCCTCCCTTGTGCAGAAGCTCACGGAGCTGCTGGGCATAGGCACCAGGCAGAAGCCCTTCTTCGGGGTCCAGATGGGCATAGAGACGGGCTCCCCCTCCCTGATCGAGAAGTACATGAAAGGAAAGGCCCTCCCCTTCAAGCCGGAAGAGTGGCCCGAGGTGGTGATGAGGGCGCACGAAATCCTGGCGGACCAGAACTGGGTTCCCTGCTCCACGCTCGTGATGGGCCTTCCCGGCGAGACGCGGGAGGATGTGGAAAAGACGAGGGAGCTGGTGGAGAGGCTGGCCGAGTTCAAGTCCCTGATCGTCCCCCTCTTCTTCGTGCCCCTGAGCTTCTTGAGGGAGGAGAAGTTTTTCACGGCCAAGGACATGAGGGGAGAGCACTGGAAGCTCTACGCCTCCTGCCTCAGGCACGACTTCAGGTGGATAGGGGCGCTGGCCAGGGATCACTTCAAGGACAGCAGGATGAGGAGGATGGCGATGAGGCTTCTCTTGGGAGTGATGAGGAGGAGGCTGGAGCCCCACCTAAAGCTGATGGAGGAGGGGGAGAGCCCGCTCAGAGGCGGGAGCAGCGCCTCACCACCTCGTCTATGAGCCTGTAGGAGGCCCCCGTTTTGGAGGGGTCGGCGAAGGGGGTCTGGTTCCAGAGGACCACCACCTCCACCCCCTTTTCCCTGTAGAGCTTAAGGGCTTCCACCACCTCCTCCGGGGTACCGTAGATAAAGCTCTCGGCGGCAAGGTCGGTGGGTATGTGCTGCACCGCCTCCAAAACCCTGTCCGAGAGCTCGGTGAAGATGAAGTGGGCGAAGGGGTTGAAGTCCTCGCCCAGCGGGTGCTTCAGCCCCCTGCGCTCGTAGGCGGAGGGAGGGAGGGTGAGGGCGTAGCCCTTGAGCACGGGGTTCTCCATCATCTCGAGGCACTCCCTCCTGCTCTCGGCTATGACCAGGGGAGCGTAGAGGGCAAGCGTGATTTCGGAGGCCTTCCTCCCGGCCCTCTCCGCGGCCTCCCTTATCACCCCGGCCCTTTCGGCATACTCCTGCGGGCTCATCATCATGGGGAACCAGCCGTCCGCCAGCTCTCCCACCACCTTCAGCATCCTGGGACCGTGGGCGGCCACCCAGAGGGGCGGGGGCCTCTCCCCGTAGGGGAGCAGGTCGAAGGGCGCATTCTTCAGCTTCCAGAACTTCCCCTCGAAGTCCACGGGCCTGCCCCTCCCCGCCTCCCAGCTCAGCCTTATGATCTTCAGGGCCTCCTCGAACTTCGCCACCTGCCTCGAGTACTCCATCCCGTAGGGGGTGTAGTTCATGGCCTCCCCCGTCCCCAGCCCGAAGATGCACCTCCCCCTCGAGAAATGGTCAAGGGTGAGCATGCTCTGGGAGAGCATCACCGGGTTCCTGCGGATGGGATCGGTGACGGCGGTGCCTATCCTGATCTTCTCGGTCCTGGAGGCCACGAGGGCCAGGGTGGCGATGGGATCGTAGAAGTCGTGGGGGGGGAACCAGCCCATCAGATGGTCCGCGTACCAGACGGAGTGGTAGCCCTTTTCCTCCGAACTCTTGGCCACCCTCCAGACGGTGTCCACCTGTGGACGACCCCCTTCGTCCGTGCGGAAGATGGAGGGATTGATGGGGCCCACCGTTCCTATCCCCAGGCCCATGGGTATCCCACCCCTTTTCTTGCCCTGAAGGTGATATATACCCCCCTCTACAAAAGAGTTTGTTGAAGTTCTGCCTCGAAGACAAAGAGCTTTCCGAGCTGGCGGGCAGCCTTGGAGTTAGGGCCACCTTCTTCGACGCGGAAGTGGCGATGGTTTTCTTCAGGACCGAGCCCGAGGTCTGCCGCAGGATCCTGCCCCCTCCCCTGAACCCCTCGCCCGAGGCCCTGGCCATGGCTTTTCTCGCTAGGTACCCCAAAACCAACTTCGGGAGCGCGTACAACGAGGCCGCCCTGGCCCTGGTGGCCGAGCACCAGGGGGAGCTGGGCGGGTACATCCTCACCATGCCCGTGACGGAGGACATGGCCTGCATCCTGGGGAGGGAGGTCTTCGGCTTCCCCAAGAAGCTCGCCGACGAAATCTCCCTCCGGAAAACGGAGGAAGGTGTGGAGGGGAGGTACGTCAGGAGGGGAGTGGAGCTCATGGGTCTCTCCATGCCCTTCGAGGAGGAGGTGGAGGGGAGGGAGCTGGTGGAGAGGCTCGGCGCCATGACCTCCCAGGGCCCGGCGGGGGAATGGAGGGCCGTCTCCTACAACTTCAAGTACTTCCTCTCCCCCGAGCTCTCCGGCTTCGACTATCCTCCCAGGCTGGTGAAGCAGACCACCCTCTTCAGACCGCTGGGCAGGGTGAAGCTCTCCTACCGCTTCGACCTCAGGCTCCGCTCCTCCGATACCGACCCGCTGGGGGAGATTCCGGTGGTGGAGCCCCTCTTCGGCTTCTACGGGACCTTCCAGAACACCATGGAAGCAGGGGAAGTGGTGGCGGAAGTGGAGGAGTCCGACTTCATGCGCTACGCCTTCTTCAAGGTAGACCACCTCCCGCGCTGACACCATGGAGCCCGAAACCACCGAGCGGGAGAGGATCCTGAAGGAGGAGGTCCACCGCTTCGCGGAGGAGGTGGTGAGGCCGGCCTCCATGGAAATAGACAGGATGCCCTCGGACGAGTACCCCGAGAAGGTGGTGGGGAGGGACTCACCCTACTGGAGGGTGATGAGGGGGATGAAGAAGCTGGGATACCACAGGGGGCCCATACCGGAGGCCTTCGGGGGCGAGGGTCTGTCCGGGGGCGAGGTGCATACGCTTGTGGAGGAGCTGGCCTGGGGGAGCTCCGGCTTCGCCGTGGCGCTGGGGGTGGACCTGATGCCCGTGTCCTTCGCCCTCCTCTCCATGAAGGAGGAACTCAGGGAGGAGGTGGTGGAGCCCTGGCTGAGGGACGACCGGGCAAGCTACCAGGGATGCTGGGGGGCGACGGAACCGGAGCACGGCTCGGACTTCTTGCTGGCGGGCTCCTTCGAGGAGGGGAGCAGAGTGGGAAAGGGAGGGGTGGGGGCGGCGAGGGAGGGGGAGGAATGGGTGATCTCGGGGGCCAAGTCCTCCTGGATCTCCTGCGCCCCGGTGGCCACCCACGCTGCCCTTCACCTCAACCAGGATTTCGACAGGGGGACGGGGCAGGCCTGCGTGGTCCCCCTGGACCTTCCGGGGGTGAGGAAGGGGCCGCCCATCCTGAAGCTGGGCCAGAGGGACTGCCCGCAGGGGGAGCTGGTGTTCGAGAACGTCAGGCTCCCCGAGAAGTACATGGTCCCCTCCCTCGAGTTCACGGAGGCGGAGGTCCGCCTCATCAAGGGGCAGCTCCTCTCCCTCACCAGCTCCTGGATGGCCGCCTCCTCCGTCGGGCTGGCGAGGGCGGCCTTCGAGGAGGCCCTGAGGTACTGCAGGGAGAGGGTGCAGGGGGGAAAGCCCCTGGTGAGGCACCAGCTGGTGAGGAAGAAGCTCTTCGAGC
>CALJER010000014.1 GCA_938074535.1 uncultured archaeon | reverse complement strand
GGTGGGGATGAGGGGGGGAACCATCGTGGTGAGGGGGGAGGCTGGGAGGGAGGTGGGGGAGAGGATGAGGAGGGGGACGATAGCGGTGGAGGGGAGGCTGGGGGACTTCGCGGGCGCCCTGATGACCGGTGGGACGATCGTGTGCTTCGGGGAGGCGGGGGAGGGGATGGGGGGCGGGATGGAGAGGGGCACCATTCTGGCCTTCAGGAAGCCCCCGCTCCTCCCGACCTTCCAGTACAGCTGTGTGTACCGCCCGGCCTTCCTTCCTTTCTTCCTGAGGTACCTCCTCAGGGAGGGACTGCCCGTGAGGGAGGAACACTTAAAGGGAAGGTACGAGAGATACGACGGTGATCTGGCCTGCGCCGGCAAGGGGGAAATCCTGGTGTGGAGGGGTGAGGGATGCTGAGCGTGAATCAGAGGGCGCAGAGGATAGTGGAGGAGATGGTGGCCAGGGAGGAGGAGCTCAGGATAAGGGTCAGAAAGCTGGAGAACGGGACCACGGTGATCGATGCGGGTGTGGAGGTGCCGGGAAGCCTGGAGGCCGGGATCGCCTTCTCGAAGATATGCATGGGTGGGCTGGGGGAGGTGGAGGTGAGGGTGGAGAGGTTCCCCTGGGTTTTCGTGAGGACGGACCATCCCCTCCTCTCGTGCATGGCTTCCCAGTACGCGGGATGGGCGGTGAAGGTGGAAAAGTACTTCGCCATGGGCTCAGGTCCGGGAAGGGCCCTGGCCGCGGTGGAGAAGCTCTTCGGGGAGCTTGGGTACCGGGATAGGAGCGAGGTGGCGGTGCTCACCCTTGAGACCAGGAAGCTCCCGGACGAGAAGGTGGCGGAGTTCGTGGCGGGAAAATGCGGGGTGAAGCCCGAGAACCTCACCCTCGTGGTGGCCCCCACCGCCAGCATCGTGGGCAGCGTCCAGATCTCCGCCAGGGTGGTGGAAACGGGCGTGCACAAGCTCCACGAAGTGGGCTTTCCCATCCAGAAAATCGTCAGCGGGGCGGGAAGGGCCCCCATCGCCCCCGTGGCCAAGAACGATCTGGAGGCCATGGGAAAGACCAACGACTGCGTGCTCTACGGGGGGAGGACGGTGTACTTCGTGGAGGCCGAGGACGCGGAGGTGGAGAGGGTGATCGCGGAGGTGCCCTCCAGCTCTTCTAGGGACTACGGCTCTCCCTTCCTGGAGCTCTTCGAGCGCTATCAGAGGGACTTCTTCAAGATAGACCCCAAGCTCTTCTCACCGGCGGAGATCACCGTGAACAACCTGAGGACGGGAAGGGTGTTCCGCGCGGGGGGAATCAACGAGGAAGTACTTGAGAGGTCGCTGGGGCTCAGACCCTGACCCCGGTTTCCGGGGGGCTTGGCGTGAGGCTGGGCATCTTCACCTCAGGAAAGCCTGACTGGAACGTGGACAGGCTGAGGGAGGAGGCGGTGAGGAGGGGCTGGGAGTGCTTCGAGTTCCCCCTGCAGGAGGTGGTGGCGAGGCTCGGGGAGAGGCCCAGGGTAACATGTGGCGGCAGGGACCTGGAGGAGTTTGACCTCCTGTTGGTGAGGTGGGTGCCCAAGGGATCGGCGGAGCAGCTGGTCTTCCGGATGGACGTGCTCCATCGCCTGGAGAACCTGGGGGTGAGGGTGGTGAACCCTCCCTCCTCCATAGAGAGGTGTGCGGACAAGTTCTACACCAACTCCCTGCTGGAGGACGCCGGCCTGCCCGTTCCTCCCACCGTGGTGACGGAGAAGAGGGCGGAGGCGAGGAAGGCCTTCGAGCGCTACGGGGAAGTGGTGGTGAAGCCCCTGTTCGGTTCCCTGGGGGCGGGCGCGCTGAGGGTGAAGGAGGGTGACCTGGCCTACCGTCTCTTCTCCGTGCTGGAGTATGGAAGGTCCGTGTACTACGTGCAGAAGTTCATTCCCCACGGCAACTGGGACCTCCGAATCCTCGTGGTGGGGGAGGAGGCGCTGGGCATGAGGCGGGTGGGCAGCGGGTGGAAAACGAACGTTTCGGCGGGTGCTTCCCCCGAGCCCTGGGAGCCGGACGAGGAGAGCAGGGAGATGGCCCTGAAGGCGGCCAGGGTGACGGGGTGCGAGTACGCGGGGGTGGACCTCCTGAGGGGGGAAGGGGGCGAGAAGTACGTGGTGGAGGTGAACGCCATCCCTGGGTGGAGGGGACTGCAGTCCGTGAGAAAGGAGAACGTGGCAGGCCTGATCCTGGATCACTTGGTGGGGGGATAGGTTGGGCAGGGGGAAGGACTACCTCAGGTTCCTGGAGGAGAGAAGGAAGGGGGATCCGGGGTACCGCTCCGGGAGGGTCTTTTCCTCCATGTGCACCCTCCCCAAAAGGGAGGTGGTGAGGGCCTACCTCAGGTTTCTGGAGACCAACGCCCTTGACCCCAGGGTCTTTCCGAGCGTGAGGGAGCTGGAGGAGGAGGTGGTGGAGGAGGCGGGGAGGCTCTTTTCCTGCCCGGCAGCGGCGGGCTACGTCGCTTCCGGGGGAACCGAGGGAAACCTCATGGCCCTGTGGGTGGCCAGGGAGGTTACGGGGAGGAGGAAGGTGGTGGCCCCTGCGTCCGTCCACTACTCCGTGAGAAAGGCCTGCCGCCTGCTTGGCCTCAAGCTGGCGCTCGTGGGAGTGGGGGAGGACTACAGGGCGGACCCCAGGAAGGTAGAGGAAGAGGTGGATCGGGAGACGGCGGCAGTGGTGGCAACAGCGGGCACCGCCTCCCTGGGCCTGGTGGACCCGGTCGAGGAGATGGCGGAGGTTGCGGCGGAGAAAGGCTGCTTTCTACACGTGGATGCCTCCCTAGGAGGTTTCATGCTGCCCTTCCTTTCCGTGGACTACGAATGGGACTTCAGGGTGGAAGGGGTCTCCTCCCTCACTGCCGACCTGCACAAGATGGGTGGGGCTCCCATTCCCTCCGGCCTCCTTCTCGTGAGGGAGGGGGAGTGGCTGGAGAGGGTGGGGGAGGAGGTTCCCTATCTGGGGGGCAGGACCCACACCCTGCTGGGGACCAGGCCCGGGGCCTCCGTGGCGGCTTCTTGGATAGCCCTGAAGCTCCTGGACGGGAGGGAGGCTAGGAGGTGCGTGCAGCTGACTAGGAAGCTGGCGGGGGGAATAAGGGGGGTGGAGGGTCTGGAACTGCCGGTGGAGCCCGAGCTCAACGTGGTGGTCTTCAGGCATGAGTCCCTCAGCTGCTCCGAGCTGGAGAGAGGGCTTGAGGAGAAAGGATGGGTGGTCTCGCGCTCAGACTTCCCGGAGGGGATAAGGCTGGTGGTGATGCCCCACCACCGTCCCTCCCACCTCACGGCTTTCCTCAGGGACCTCAGGCTCTCCGCGGAGGGAGCCTGGAAAGGTCCTCGGGGGAGTTGAGGTTGAAAAAGCAATCGAGCTGGGGGTCGAGCTCCCTCACCTCCTCCACCGGAACGTAAACGATGTCTAGGCCTTCCAGGATTTTCCTCAGCCTCCTCTCACTTCCCGCCTCCCTCACCGCCCTCAGCAGGCTGCGGGTCCTGTAGACGGCGTGGAGGGGCTCCAGGTACCCGTTGGGCCAGACGGGGACCGCGCCCTCGTGACCCTCCGCCCTTTCCGCCAGCCTCCTCATCACTAGGGGGCTGGCCCTCGGGTGGTCGCAGGCCACCACCATCACGTAGTCGCTGCGCACAAAGGGAAGGGCGCTGATCAGGCCCATCACCGCCCCCCTCTCCTCCGATTCGTCCTCCACCACCCTCACCCCCTCCAGCTTCAGCCCCACACCGGGCTTGCAGGACACCACTCTTTCCTCCGAGAGTTCACCCAGCCTCTCGAGCACATGCAGGAGCAGGGGCTTGCCCTCCACCTCCACCAGGGCCTTCTCCCTCCCCCACCGCTCGCTCTTTCCCCCCGCCAAAATGAGGAGGGCCAGCCTCATTCCCGGTCCCCGAGAAGACCTATCCTGTAGAGGATGCCCTCCGCGGCCCTCAGGGAGGGGCTGTCGGGGGGAAGCTCTAGAAGGGGCCTGCCCAGGAGGTTGAGCCTGAAGACGTTCTCGTCGTGGGGAAGGAAGCCTCCCACCCCCAGCCCCATCTCCGCCGCTTTCTCTTCCAGGAGGGGCACCTGGTCGGGGGAAAAGCGGTTCCCCACCAGGTACATCCGCTTGAACTCCAGATGGACCTCCCTGGCCACCTCCTTTATCCTGGAGGCTGTCCGGAAGCCCATGGAGCTTGGGTCCGTGACGATGAGCATCACATCCACGTCCCTGTCGGTCCTCCGGCTGAGGTGCTCCAGTCCCGCATCCTCGTCTATGATGGTGACCCTGTAGTTGCGGCTCAGGGTGTCCAGGATGTCGGTGAGAAGCTTGTTCACCATGCAGTAGCATCCCTCCCCTTCCCCCCTCCCCATCACCAGCAGGTCGAAGGCAGGGGTCTCCTTCAGGATTTTGATAATCCCGTACTCCAGCAGATCCTTCTTGGTGAGGGTGGGGGGAAGGGTTCCCTTTTCTATCTCTTCCTTCATCTCGGAGGTGAGGTCGGCCACCGTCCGCTCCGCCTGGACTCCAAGCAGGTGGGGGAGGTTGGAGTCAGGGTTCGCGTCCACCGCCAGGAGGGGACCTATCCCCTTCTCTGAAAGAGACCTGACGAGGAGGGCGGAGAGGGTGCTCTTTCCCACCCCTCCCTTCCCGGATACGGCCAAGACCAGCTTTTCATTCGGGCTCAAGTTCCTTCCGAGCGTGGGGGGTTACTCCCTAAAACTCTGCAGCTTTTTCAGCAGCTCCTTGTCTCCCTCGTAATCTCCGGCACAAGTGGGTATGATGCCATCCACCAGGCCTTCCAGTTTTCCCGCCGCCTCCTCCACCTTCTCCATGGGGGTGGTGACAGGCCACCCGATCATCTTCAGGATTTCTTCGTTCTTCTTGGTTCCCACAAGGAAGTAGGCGTAGAGAGGGATCCGGAGGTTTCTGCATTCCCTGGCCACTTCCCGCAGGAAAGGAAGGGTCTTCTCCTCCAGCCTCATGAAGAAGGCGAAGTCCCAGCCCTTTATCCTGGCCACGGCTTCCTCCACCGATCGGCGGGGGGAGAGGAGACAGCCCAGTTTGAGAGTCTTCACGCGCACCGTGCCGCGCAGGAAGTCCCTGGCTTCCTCCGAGGACTTCAGCATCTTTATGGCTTCTCCGTACTTGGGGACGTCTCCCATGGTGAGCACGAGTCCGTCGAGGTTCACGGCTTCCGCTGCCAGGGCTAGACCTCCCACCTCTACAGGTCCCTTGTAATGCAGGATGAAGATGGGTATCACGATTTTATCCGGGTATTTGGTTTTGAGCACGCAGCCCACGGCTGTGCCACTCGGTGCTGGCATACCGGCGGCACTGTCGGTGATGTTCCATCCATCCACCAGCTCCACCGTTTCCTCGGCGAGTTTCAGGAACCTGTGCCCCGGAACGAACTCGTGCAGTATCTTCGTCGGACCACCTTTTTACTCCCCAGAGCTCATTTAAAAGAGTTTCGCTCCTACCGGAGCAAAATTTTTATAATGGCGCTCTGAAAAAAGGAGCTTCAATGCCAAAAAAGGAGGGGGGAGGTGCCTGGGCTCAAAGATGAGGATCAAGGCCGATGAGCTCCAGCTCCCCTGGCTTCGGGCCAAGGGACTGGAACTCAACCTGGGCCGGGTGGTCAGGGAATGGGAGGAGGAGGAAGGTCCCACCCCCATGCCGGACATAGCCTCCCTGCGGGAGTGGGACAAAAAGCTCCTCAGACGGTATAAACCCTTCTACCTGCCTTTTTGCGACCTCTGCTGCCTCTGCACCTTCGGGAAGTGTGATCTGAGCAGGGGGAAGAGGGGCGGATGTGGCATAGACATGGGCGGCCAGCTCTCCAGGATCGTCCTCCTCTCCTGCTGCATAGGGGCCTCCACGCACTGCGGGCACGCCAGGCACATGCTGGACGAGCTCATAGAGAAGTACGGGAGGGACCATCCGCTGGACGTGGGGGGAGAAAACGTGTACCTGGAGGCCCCCACCATCAGGCTGGTCACAGGGATAAAGCCCAGGACGCTGGGCGACCTGGAGGACGTGCTGGATTACTGCGAGACGGAACTCGTGCATCTCCTCTCCTGTACACACACGGGGCAGGAGGGCGACAACCTCGACTTTGAGTCCAAGGTCTTCCACGCAGGCATGATCGACCACGTGGTGATGGAGGTGGCGGACATCGCCCAGATCTCCGCCTACGGCTTCCCGAAGGCCGATCCGGAGGCGCACCTGGTGGAGCTGGGAATGGGGGTGATAGACCGCTCCAAGCCCGTGATCCTGGTGATAGGGCACAACGTTCCTCCCGCCATCGGGGTGGCCAACTACCTCGCCAGGGAGAACCTGGAGGACCAGGTGGAGGTGTGCGGGATTTGCTGCACGGCCATAGACCTCACCAGGTACTCCAGGAAGGCGAAGATCGTGGGACCCATCTCCTTCCAGCTCAGGTTCGTGAGATCAGGGGTGGCAGACGTGATCATGGTGGACGAGCAGTGCATAAGGGCGGATATTTTAAGGGAAGCCCAGAAGGTGAACGCCGTCCTCATCACCACCCACTACAAGAACTTCCAGGGTTTGCCCGACAGGACCAGGGATCCCGTGGAGGGAATAGTGAAGGATTTGGTGGAGGGCAAGCTCCCGGGCGTGGCCATTTTGGACTCGGAGAAGGCGGGAGAGGTGGCGGTGAGGGTGGCGATGCAGATAGCCCCCAGGAGGAGGAAGATGGGCCTCATTCCACCGGAGGAAAAGGTGATGGAGGAGGCCAGGAGGTGCACCTCCTGCTTCTCGTGCGTGAGGGCCTGCCCCAACACCCTCCCCATTCCCCAGGCCCTGGCTGAGGCGGGGAAGGGCGACCTGAAGCCCCTTTCGGAGCTCTACGAGCCCTGCGTGGGATGCGGCAGGTGCGAGCAGGAGGGGATATGTCCGGTGGGAATAAAGCCCCACACCCTCATCTTGGGAGCCCACCGGCTGGAGACGGCGGAGGAGAGGTTCAAGATGAGGGCGGGCAGGGGAGCCATCCAGGACGTGGAGATAAGGAGGGTGGGCCAGCCCATCGTCATGGGGGAGATCCCGGGTGTGCTGGCCCTAGTTGGGTGCTCCAACTTCCCCGGGAGCTGGAAGGAGGTGGCCAGGATAGCCGAGGAGTTCGCCAGGAGGAAGTACATCCTCTGCACCACGGGATGCTCGGCCATGGCCATAGGGATGTACAGGGACGAGAACGGGCAGAGCCTCTACGAGACCTATCCTGGGGTCTTCGACGCCGGGGGGATAGTGAACTGCGGCTCATGTGTGGCCAACTCCCACATCGCCGGTGCCGCCATCAAGATCGCCAACATCTTCGCGAAGCGCAGGCTGAGGTCCAACTACGAGGAGATAGCAGACTACATCCACAACAGGGTAGGGGCGGTGGGAGTGGCCTGGGGCGCTTACTCCCAGAAGGCTTCCTCCATAGCCAGCGGGTTCTGGAGGCTGGGTGTTCCCGTGATCGTGGGGCCCCACGGGTCCAAGTACAGGAGAGCCCTGCTGGGCAGGAAGGAGGACCCCGAGGCTTGGAAGGTGATAGATGCCAGAACGGGAAAGGAGGTCTACGTGGGTCCGGTCCCCGAGCACCTCTTCTTCATGGCGGAGACCGTGGAGGAGGCCATGGTGGCCATCCCCAAGCTGTGCATGAGGGCCAACGACACGGCGAGGGGCAGATCCATGAAGCTGAACCACTACATCGACCTGCACCGCAAGCTCTTTGGGGAGCTTCCCGACGACCTCCACCTCTTTGTGAGGACGGCGGCCGACATCCCCGTGACCATGAAGGACGAGGTGATGGCCTTCCTGAAGGAGAAGGGATGGAAGGAATTTGAGAACCCCAATCCCGATCCCACCCTGGTGCCCAGGTTGGTAAGGGCAAAGGAGGGATGAGATGGAGCCGTGGCAGAGGGCGGAGGTTCCAGGGCCCGTGAAGGCCGTGCTCATCACCAAGCCCGAGGTGGTGGCGGCCCTCATCAAGAGGGCCAAGCGCCCCCTTTTCGTGGTGGGTACGGGTTCCCTAGGGGGAAACGGGGAGAAATCGCCCTTGGAATATGTGGTTAGGATAGCCAGGGCCGGCAAGGTCCCCTTGGTGGCCACCGCCCATGCGGCCGTGGAGCTCAGGAAGAGGGGGGTGCAGCCCGCCGCCCGCATGGCCATGGTGGAGATATGTTCCAGGCTCACCGATCCCAAGTGGAGCCTGCATGGGGATGGGCAGCCCCACGATCTGGTGCTGATGCTCGGGCTGGGTCCTTACTACATGGAGTGGCTCATGGGCTCGGGTCTGAAGTCCTTCGCCCCCCACCTCAGGACGATATCTTTAAATAGAGTTTATCAGCCTCATTGTAGTTGGTCCTTTCCCAACATGTCGGAGGAGGAGTGGTATAAGAACCTGGAGAAGATAGCGGAGGAGCTGGAAAGATGAAGTCTGGAATGTTCGCGGACATCCCCGTGGACGTGGGGGTGGTTTACGAGGGAGAGAGGATAAGAAAAGGGGACATGCACGCGGAGCTGGGCGGTCCCGATGTTCCCCACAAGTTCGAGCTTCTCAGGGTGAGGCCCTCCGACCAGGTGGAGGACGGAAAGGTCGTGGTGGTGGGCCCTGAGTTAAAGGACATACCCGAGGGGAGCAAGACCCCCTTTGCCATGCTGGTGGAGGTGAGCGGAAAGGACCTGGAGGAGGAGATGGAAGGGGTCTTCGAGAGACGCCTCCACTACTTCACCAACTGGGTGGAGGGTTTCATGCACCTCAACCAAAGGAACACCATCTGGTGCAGGGTGAGCAAGAAAACGGTTCAGAAGGGTTTCACCCTGAAACACCTCGGGATGGTGATCATCAGGCTCTACCACAGTGAGTGTCCCATCATAGAGAAAGTCCAGGTCACCTTCTACACCGATCCCGCCGAGGTGGAGAGGCTTTATCCCGAGGCGATCAAAGTTTACGACGCCAGGGATGCCAGGGCCAGGGGCCTCAAGGATGAGGAGGTGGACGTGTTCTACGGATGCACCCTCTGCCAGTCCTTCGCCCCCACCCACGTGTGCGTGATCACGCCCCAGAGGTACGCCAACTGTGGTGCCATAAGCTGGTTCGACGGAAGGGCCGCCTCCAGGATAGATCCGAAGGGCTCCATCTACGAGGTCAAGATAGGGAAAGTCATAGATCCCCTCAAGGGTGAATGGGAGGGAGCCAACGAGTCCGTGAAGGCCAAGAGCCTGGGGGCGGTCCAGAGGGTGCAGCTCTACACGGCTTTCGGGTACCCGCACACCTCCTGCGGTTGCTTTGAGGCCGTAGCCTTCTACATTCCCGAGGTGGATGGGCTGGGGATAGTGCACAGGGACTTCAAGGGCCCGGCGGTCAACGGGGTGTCTTTTTCTACCATGGCTGATTCCACGGCTGGAGGAAGGCAGGTGGATGGTTTCCACGGCCTGTCCTTCGAGTACATGAGGTCCCCCAAGTTCCTGCAGGCCGACGGGGGATGGAAGAGGGTGGTCTGGATTCCCAAGGAGGCCAAGGAGAGGGTGAAGGACTTCATACCCAAGGAGGTGGTGGACAAGATACCCACCGAGGAGGAGGTGAAGAACATCGAGGAGCTGAAGGCCTTCCTCAAAGAGCACAACCACCCCATCGTGGAGCCCAGCGAGGACCTGAAAAAGCTGGGGGTGAAGGGCTTGAAGGGAGTGGAGGCGGAGAAGGCTGCCGAGGCCCCAGCGGAGGCCGCCGGGGGGGTGCCCGCAGAGGGAGTGCCGGTGATGGCCCCCACCCTTACTGTGGGCGTGCCGGGAGCGGGAGGGATGGAATTTGAGATCATCCTGAAAAACGCGAGGATCTTCGCCGAGAAGATGATCATCAGAAAGGCAGAGAGGAAGGGCAAGGGGGAGGGGAAGTGACAAAGTCTCCGCTGGAGGAGATCCTGGAACTCCTGGGTGAGTTCGGGGAGCTGGAGCTGGAAAATGTGGATCTGAACCTGGAGGAGCTGAGGCTCCTCTTCAGACCCCTCCTTTCCTTCCTCCCGCCCCAGGCGCCCAAGCCCTTGGCCCCGGCCAAGCCCGCCTCCCTACTGGAGGCCGAGTTCTCCCCCTTCGTGCAGGAGTATCCAGGCTCCATAGCCGAAGTCACGCTGGGGGCCACCAGCGCCGACGGGGGGACGAGGAGGAGGGTGGTGAAGATAGGGGGAGAGACCGCTCCCCCCTGGCACTTCCTGGAAGGGAAGTTCCCGAATCCTCCCGCCATCGCCTGTGATGTTTTTGACGTGCCCCTCCGCCTTCCCGGGCCCGTGAGGGCGGTGCTGGGGGATGCCGTGGAGGATCCCCTCAAGTGGGCAAAGCTGGCGGTGGAGAAGTTTGGAGCGGATTTGATAGATATAGAGCTCGTCAGCAGCGATCCTTACTCCAAGGATACCCCCATCGAAGAATCCTGCAAGCTGGTGGAGAACCTCCTGCAGGCGGTGGAGGTTCCCCTGATCGTGGGAGGCTCGGGGAACCCGGAGAAGGATGCGAAGCTTCTGCCGAAGATAGCGGAGGTCTGCGAGGGCGAGAGGGTCCTCCTCAGTTCCGCCAACCTGGACATGTGGGAGCCCGTGGCCAGGGCGGCCAAGCAGTACGGTCACGTGGTTCTGGCCTGGACCTCCATAGACCTAGCGCAGGCCAAGGAGCTCAACCGCAGGCTCTATGAGTACATCCCCAAGGAGCAAATCGTGATCGATCCGACCTCGGCCCCCCTGGGCTATGGGATAGAGTATGCCTTCTCCATCATGGAGAGAATCAGGCTGGCGGGACTGATGGGGGACGGGGAACTCCAGTGCCCCATGGGTTCGGCCACGGCCAACGCCTGGGGGGCCAGGGAGGCCTGGCTGCACAACCCTGAGATGGGGGCCAGGGAGTACAGGGGACCGATGTGGGAGGCTGCCATGGCCCTCACCATGCTGATGGCGGGAAACGACCTCTACATCACCCTGCATCCCGCCGCCATCAGGACGATGAAGGACGTGATAAAGTGGCTCATGGGGGAGGGCGGCGAGCCCACCTTTATGCCCTGGATAGGGGTGAAGTGAGTGGCGGCCAAGAGGAAGATAGGCCCCCTCGACCTCTACGCCCTCCTCCCCAAGACCAACTGCGGCAAGTGCGAGCCAGGAGTCTGCATGGCCTTTGCCGCCAGGCTGGCGGAGAGGACCATCTCGGTTGAGGAGTGCCCGCCCCTCTTCGAGAAGGGACAGGAGGCCAACCTGGAGAAGCTCAGGGAGATGCTGAAGCCCCCCGTGAGGGAGGTGAGGATAGGGGAAATCAGGGTGGGCGGACAGCTGGTGGTGAGGAGGCACGAGTACCGCTACTTCAACCCTCCCCCCCTCGCCCTCACCCTGGAGGATACCCTGCCTGAGATGGACCTCCTGAAGAAGATCAAGAGGGTGGAGGAGTACGGGTACTCTTACATAGGGAAAACCCTGAAGCTGGACATGCTCGCCCCCAGGTACGTCTCCGGTGATCCCTCCAGGTTCGAGGCCGCCGTGAAAAAGGCCTCCCTCAGCAAGCTTCCCCTGGTGCTCTGGTGCACCGATCCGGGGGTGATGGAAAAGGCAGTCTCTCAGGTGAGGGATAGAAGGCCCCTCCTTTACGCCGCCACCAGGGATAACTGGAAGGAAATGGGTGAGCTGGCCCTCAAGTACCAGTGCCCCCTCGCCCTCTACTCTCCCTTCGACCTCAAGACCCTGAAGTCCATGGCCAAGACCCTGTGGAGCTGGGGGGTTCAGGACCTCCTTCTCGATCCCGGGGCGGGATTCGGTGAGGAGCTGAAGGAAACGGTGAACTGCTTCACCGTCCTCAGGAACACCGCCATCAGGGGTGAGGACCAAGAGGTGGGCTTCCCGCTGGTGGCTTCCGTGGCGAGGGTGTGGGAGGATGGCGGAAGGAAGCCTGAGGAGCTCGCGTGGGAGGAGACGGCCTTGGCCACCATCCTGATGGTCAGATATGCGGATCTCCTCATCCTCAGATCCGAGGAGGTCTGGAGCTGGCTCCCCCTCCTCATCCTGAGGGAGAACATCTACACCGATCCCAGGAAGCCGGTAAGCGTGGATGCGGGGATGAGGGCCATAGGGAGCGTAAACGAGAACTCTCCTGTGATGATCACCTCCAACTTCGCCCTCACCTACTTCACGGTGGTCAGCGACATAGAGAGCTCCAAGGTGCCCTCCTACCTGGTCGTGGTGGACACGGGAGGCCTCAGCGTGGAATCCTCGATAGCGGGGAGGAAGATGACGGCACAGACCATAGCGGATGCCGTCAAGGCCTCCAGCGTGAAGGATAAGGTGAAGCACAGGAAGATCATCATCCCCGGAATGGCCGCCAGGTACAAGGGGGAGCTGGAGGAGCTGCTCGGGTTCGAATGGGAAGTGATGGTGGGACCGAGGGATTCCTCCGGCATTCCCAAGTTCCTGGCCGAGAACTGGAAGTGAGCCCCCCTTTCCTGAGCGGTTATTAGGGAAGAGGGAAAAGGGGCTGGGGGGAAGGTAGTGGAGAGGGGGGAACTCTTCTTCAGGAACTACGGAAAGAGGGCCAGGCTGGTGAAGGGTAGGGACCTCCTTTCCTACTGCCGGGAGATGGGGATAGACCTTCCCTCCCTTTGCGGGGGACTGGGCCTGTGCGGTCAGTGCCTCCTGAGGGTGGAGGGGGAGGGACTGAATCCGCCCACGGAGGCGGAGCTCAAGTTCGCTGGAGCGGGGGAGAGGCTGGCCTGCCAGGCGAGGGTGGAGAGGGAGGACGGCTGGCTGGTGGCGGAGGTACCGCGGAGGAGGTACAGAATCCTGGAGAGGGGAAGGGTAGTGCCCGTGAGGCTAGAGCCGCTGGTGAGGAGGGAGGGGGAAAGGGTGGTGTGGGAGTGGAGGGGTGAGGGGAGGGTGATGGGGGAGTACGAGGGCGAGCTGCTGGGATTGGCCCTGGATGTGGGCACCACCACGTTGGTGGCTTATGGGGTGGACCTCGAGACGGGGAGGATCCTGGGCGTTTCCTCCATGAAAAACCCCCAGGAGGTCTACGGAGGAGATGTGATAAGCAGGATCACCCACGCCAGGAGCGCGGGTCAGGGGGAGCTGGAGAGGATGGTGAGGGGGGCCGCCAACGAGATGGTGAGGAAACTGGGGGTGAGACCGGAGCATGTTTACGAGATGGTGGTGGTGGGAAACTCCACCATGAGGGACCTCTTCCTGGGTCAGCCCGTGGGCTCCCTGGGGGTCTTTCCCTTCAGACCCTTCAGCCTGGAGGCCCAGAACCGAAGAGGAGCGGAACTGGGGCTCAACATGAACCCTGAAGGAAACGTGTACGCCCTGCCCCTCATAGGTGGTTTCGTGGGGGCGGACACCGTGGCCGGCCTTCTGGCCACGGATCTCCACAGGAAGAAAGAGATGTGCATGCTGATGGACATAGGCACGAACACCGAAATCGTGCTGGGAAACGAGGAGAGGATGATCGCCACCTCCTGTGCCTCGGGTCCGGCTTTCGAGGGCAGCGGGATAAAGTGCGGGGTGGGCGCGGTTTCGGGCGCCGTGAGCAGGGTGGAGATGGACGGGAGCGGGAGGGTGAGCTTCGAGACCATAGACGATATGCCCCCCGTGGGCCTCTGCGGTTCCGCCCTGATAGATGTGCTGGCCGAGATGCTGGAGAGGGGGTTCATGGACGAGACGGGGAAGTTCACGGGGGGAAGGAAGGAAGTGACGATAGCCAAGGGGGAGAGGGAGATCAAAATCGACGAGGAAGATGTGGATAAGCTGAAGCTGGCCAAAGCCGCCATAAGGGCTGGGGTGAAGGTGCTGCTGGAGAGGTACGGGATAGAGGAGGAGGAGGTGGAGAGGGTCTACCTTGCCGGGGCCTTCGGGACCTACATAAGGGTGGAGAAGGCCTTCAGGATAGGCCTCCTCCCACGCGTCCCCCCGGAAAGGGTGGAGAAGGTGGGGAACGCGGCCCTGGAGGGGGCCAGGCAGGCCCTGGTCTCGAGAAGGAGGAGGGAGGAAGGGGAGGAGCTGGCGAGGAGGGTGGAGTACCTGAACCTGGAGAGCGAGAGCGACCTCATGTACAGGTTGGTGGGCGAGCTGCACTTCCTTCCTGGTGATTAGGCCTCCAGCCCCAGCTCCCTGAGGCTTCTGCGTATGGTCCTTTCCGTTTCGCACCTCTTCTCTTCCTCCACCAGCTTCCTCTTCAGCCGCTCAAAGTCCACCCTCCCCTGCTTGGCCTCCTGCAGGATGAGGTCCCTGGTGGTGGGGAAGCCGCAGGCCTCGAAGAAGGCATCCACGAGGAGGTCGCCGGCTTCCTGCATGTAGGGTGCGAGGGGATCCATCTCCGCCAGGCAGTAGTTTTCGTTCTCCTCGTTGTGGTGCTCGAAGAAGAGCTTTTCCTTGAGGGCCTTGGGATCCTCGCATGAAACCCCCACCATCTTCTCCGCCACCGCGTGGGCGGAACCGCAGGGCGTGTCCCTCAGCACCTCCACCGCCCTTATCCTTCCCCCTTCCCTCTTCACCCTGAACCTCGGCCTTCCGAAGTGCAGGGAGAACTCCCTGATGAGGGGGTCCTCGCTCCCTTCCAGAGCGCAGAAGGGTTCGGGGAACTCCACGTGCACCCCTTTCCTCTCCAGTTCCTCCTGGATGGTCTTTTTTCCCTCAGGAAGGTGCTGGCGGTCATCGATGGGATAGAGGACGCTCCTGGCGCCCATCCTCTCCGCGAGGGGAGGGATGAGGTCCCCCAGCTTGGAGTGGAGGCCCAGGACCAGCAGCAGGTCACATTTGACGGGGGGGAGGCGCTTGGGGAGGTACCTGGAGGGCTCCTCCCACAGTCTGCTCCAGAGGTCCTTCTCCCCGGGATGCTCCTCCTCCAGGATTTCGGGCTTCAGCTCGAAGGTTCCCGCGGTGTGGGGCCCCAGTCCCCTCAGCACCATGTTGTTGACCATCTGCTCCCCGAAGGGGCCCCGGTAGAGCATGAAAATCTTCACCCCTCATCCCCCCACCAGCTCCAGGCACTTCTTCACTCCTTCCACGGCGTCCCTCGCGTAGGCGTCGGCACCTATCTTCCTGGCGAACTCCTCCGTGACCGCCCTCCCGCCCACGATCACCCTCACCTTTTCCCTCATTCCCTCCTTCACCAGCTCGTCCATCACCTCCTCCATGTAGGGAGCGGTGGAGGTGAGAAGGGCGGACATGCCCACCAGCTGTGGTTCGTGTTCCCTCACCCCCCTCACGAAGGCTTCCTTGTCCACATTCACTCCCAGGTCCACCACCTCGAAGCCGCTGGATTGGAGGAGGATGGAGAACACGGTCTTTCCTATGTCGTGCACATCCCCCTTCACCGTTCCCAGGAGGATCTTCCCCCTCTTCTCCCTCCTTTCCCCCCCGGAAAGGTGGGGCCTGAGGAGCTCCACCGCCCTCTTCATGTTGGCCCCGGACACGATGAGATCGGAGTCGAAGTACCTCCTGAACTCCTTGTTCTCGTACCCCCTTCCTATCTCCTCCAGTCCCCGGTTCAGCTCCTGCAGGATGTCGTAGGCCCTTTCCCCCCTTTCCAGTCTTCTGAGGCAGAAGTCCTTCACCTTCTTTCCCTTGAAGTCGAGCAGGGCCTCCAGGGCCTCCTTCACCCCGGACATCCTGAAACTTCGAGGGTGGAGTATTTTACCCTATTGAGGCGTAGTGCAGTTCCCTGCATCCGGGGCACCTGGCTTTCTCCAAGGCAGCCTTTGCGGCCTCCCCAAACTTCTGGAGGCCCCCGGGCAGCGCCGGCGTTCCCTCCCAGAGAACCTCCCTCCTCACCATGATTTTCCTCCTCCCTTCCAGGAGGGAAGGGCGGAAGCCCTCCAGCAGGATTCTTCCGGAGGAAAAGGCCGTGACCCTCACGTGCCCCCCGGTATGGAAGAGCCCGTTCTCCTGGCAGGGAAGGGGCTTCCTTCTGACGTACTCGGGCCTGAGCCTTTCCCCCTCCCACCCGCAAAGGATTGCTGCCCTCCCCTCCTCCAGACAACCGCTCTCCCAGTCGCTCAGCAGGACTTCGAAGTCCAGCTCCGGTACCTTCCCTGGAACCGCGTACTCCAGCGGTGGCTCCTGACAGGGGTAGTACCTGGGGCCTCGGGAGGGAAAGGGCGCGAGGAGGGTGTCTTCCCCCCTCACATTACAAACCATGGTGTCGGGTAACCCCAGCTCCTCCGGCTCCCGCCTTCCCTTCAGCAAAAGAAGGACCTCCAGTCCCACGCTGAAAAGGGGAAAAGCTTCGTTAAAAAGGTGGAGGCCGAGGATTTTAGAGGGATAGCACCTGTCGGCCCTAGAGGTGAGGATGGTCCCGGTAGGAAGGCTGCCTTCCTGGATCCTCCCCAGGCTGGGTGCCCTCCTCCCCGAGCCTTTCGGTGGAAAGCTCAAGCCAGTCATCTCCCCTCCCCTGGAGGTACCCCAGGCCGCCTACAGGAGAGGCAGGGACCAGTACGAAGCCTCCTCCTTCCTCAGGGAGGTGCTCAGGCAGCGCGAAAGAAGGATCCTGGCGCTGACGGATGTGGATCTCTTCACCCCGGGCCTGAACTTCGTCTTCGGCCTGGCCGAGTGTCCGGGGAGGGGAGCGCTGGTGTCCATGTACAGACTCGATCCCAAGTTTTACGGTATGGAGGGGGGAGGGGCTCTCCTCAGGGAGCGGCTGGTCAAGGAGGCCGTTCACGAGCTGGGGCATACCCTGGGCCTGGGTCACTGCACGAGGAGGAGCTGCGTGATGAGCTTCTCCAACTCCGTCCTGGAAGTGGATGCCAAGGGGAGGAACTTCTGCCGGGAGTGCTCGCGGAGGCTTGAAGAGGTCTTCCCCTGAACTCGCCTGAGCTCGCTGGCCCTGAAAGCTTTTAAGAGAGGGAGGAGGAGCTTTATCGGGCCCGGGCCCGTAAGTAGCGCAGGCTACCGGGAAGCTCAGTCTGGTGGAGCATCCGTCGGTCCGGGAAGGACCGGATGAAGCTCTTAACGTGCAGGGAAACCGGACGGTCGTGGGTTCGAATCCCACCGGGCCCGCCATGTCTGGTTTTCCGGTTTGACCGGGCTTCCCGGTACCATCCATTGTGGGGGCACATCCGGGTTAAACGATCCGGGAGGGAAGAAGC
>CALJER010000013.1 GCA_938074535.1 uncultured archaeon | reverse complement strand
CTCCCCCCCCTTTCTCCCCGCTATTTCTCTGAGTTCATCCTGGAGCGTATAAGGTAGGGTCAAAATTTCCACTTCCCATCCTTTCTCTTCCATCAACTTGGGCAGATAGTGGATGGGGTAGGGGCTCACAAACTCCGAGATGATCAATGGATTCCACCAGCAGCAGGCCTGGGAGAATATTCCTTCCTTCATCTCCCCCCTCTCACGGAAGCGGGTCCAAACACAAGATCCACCCTGAAAAGACCATCAAATACCTCCCTATAAACCTTTTCCGCTCCCACTAAATCCGCGTAGGGAGCCAACCCCATCACCTTGTATTCGTGCTCAATCATCTTCATCCCCAAATGGAGGGTAACATCCGCGTACAGGGATGCCAAGCTACAGGAGTTGGGGACTGAGACCAGCTTCCGCAAGGACTCTTTCTTGGCTAGGAAAACCCCACCACATGTTTCATCACCTCCTCCATCGTAGGTCATGACCAGACATTCTGGAGCCTTCGAAGCCGCAAAACCGAAAAAGGTCGCATAAGCATGCGCCACATGGTGGTCCACCCCCCTCACCTTTTCTACGGGGACTTTCAAGACTTGCGAGATTTCCCTGTCATGTTTCTTCCTAGAGTAAAAGAAGTGTCTGGAGAGAAGGGTGATGGCTTTAAGCCCTGCGGTGGCTGGCTTGTATCCCATTGCCCTGTATCTCTGCAACCAAGCCTCCACCCCCAGGCCACCCTTCTTCACGAAGTATTCCCTCATCTGGGCAGTGGTCCAGAAATTCCGCATGGGGGTGGTGAAGCTGTCGACCACCAGGTCCAACTCCTCAGGGGTTATGCCTGCGAACTTCAGGACCCATTCCGTGGCCCGTAGGGGAAATCCCAGATGATTCTTGATACCGGAAAACCTTTCCTCCGAGGCGCAAGCTAGAACCTTCCCGTCCTTAAGCAGGCAGGCCGTACAGTTGTGGTTGGGGTTTATCCCGAGTACGTATACCATCCAATCCCTTGGGTGATGAGTTTTTTATATCATTTGAGCCTTTCAACTCAAGTGAAGGATTACTGGGCCTCCATCCCCTCACGATCCTCTTCTCCGTCACCTGGGTCTCGAACCCGTGCTTCCTTAGGATCCTCTCGACCTCGGGCCAGGTCTGCCTCCCTCCCCGGAGGTGGTAGGCGGCGACAGCCACCTTGCGTGTAATCCCCAGGGTTCTCTTCCCCCCGCTTAGGACGTCCAGCTCCGCCCCCTCCACATCCATCTTAAGGAAGTCCACCCTCTCGAGCCCCAGCTCCGACACCAGCCCGTCCAGGGTTTCCGCTTCCACCCAGCACCACCTCAGGGAGGGAAAGGGCTGCTCCTTCTCCCCTGCTCTGAGGGAAGGTTCGAAGGAACCCAGACCGAAAAAGAGCCTCATCCTTCCCCCACGCCTCCAGAGGGCCTTCTCCACCACCGTTACATTCCTTAACCCAGACACGTTGTGCTTAAGGTAAGCCAGGTTGAGGGGGCAGGGTTCGATCGCGACCACCCTCTCCGCCTTTTTGGAAGCTGGGAGGGTGAAAAGCCCCGCGTGAGCCCCCACGTCTAAGACGATATCCCCGCTTTCCACCCCGAACTCTCCCCCGCAGTATTCCGAATACAGCTCGGAGAGATGCACAGGGGCTACTCTTTTTTCTTTTGCGAGCAGCACCCTGAACTCCGAAGTGATGAGAACCCAAGAGTTCCGGAGCGGGAGGGCGAGGAACTTCTTCCGGCAGGGGTGGAGCCAGGAGTAGAGCGAAGAGATCGGGGCGAGGAGCCAGGGAGGGGACTCGGCCTCGACCCTCTCCCTAATCCTCTCCAACCAGTTTCCCGAAGGCTCCTTCACTTCCTCTCCCTCGCAAAAGGAAGAATGCCCAAAAGTATTCTCTTTTCCCCTTCGGTAAAGACTCCCGCCCTGAGAAGCCAGACGAAATAGAGGAGAAGGGCCGGTGGGAGGATCAAGAGAGCCTCAAGCCAGGGAGAGAGAGTGAAGAGGAATTTAAGGAAGGAGATGAGGAGGAAGAGCAGAATTCCTCCCGCCACCACCTTCAGGAGGGGGAGAAGGGGGACTCCTCCAACCTTCCTCCTGGCATAACCGTG
Source organism: uncultured archaeon (assembly GCA_938074535.1). Lineage (GTDB taxonomy): Archaea > Hadarchaeota > Hadarchaeia > Hadarchaeales > WYZ-LMO6 > WYZ-LMO6. The sequence continues at coordinate 4,284 of CALJER010000013.1, read as the reverse complement.
GAGGAGGAGAACTCCCAGGAAGGAGGAGAGAAGAGTGGCCAGAGCGGCACCGGAGGCCCCGAAGGGAGGGATGAGGAAGAGGTTTCCGAGGAAGTTGAGGGTCGCCATCCAAGCCACGGTCTTGGTGATCAGGAGGGGCTCCCCCACCCCCGCCACCACCGTGGACCTCACCGAGAAAAGGGCCCAGAGAACCGCATGGCAGGAGAGGAGCCTAAGGGCCGTGCAACTCCCCAGATACTCTCCACCGAACACCAGCCTCACCGCCACTTCAGGAAAGGAAAGGAAGAGGAGGGAGAAGGGGAGAACCACCGCCAGGGAGGACTTGAACAGGGAGCCCGCGACTTCCCTCACCAGCTTCCTCTCCCCCTTCGCCCACATCTCCGAAACCAGGGGGAAGAGGGCCGTGGTGAGGGCTCCCACGAAGTACCCCAGCAGCCCGGCTATGGGCTGGGCGGCCTGATAAAGACCCACCTCCCCCGTTCCCCGGGAGAAGGTGAGCATGAGGGTATCGGTGTAGGCCAGCACAAGCGATCCCAGACCCCCAACGAAGAGGGGAAGGGCGAAGGAGAGGAGCTTCCCGAGGGTCCCCTCCCTTTTCTCCAGCGGACCGACCACCTCTCCGTACTTCCTTCCCAGGTACCACGCCCCTCCCACCGTCATGAGACCCGCGGACAGGAGGTAGGAAAAAGCCCCACCCCTCACACCCCAGGAGGGCACCAGCCGCCAGGAACCCAGCAGGACGAAGAAAATCCAGAGGAGGTCCATCAGGGAGTAGGCCACCATGTCCTGCAGGCCTTGGAAGGTGGAGCGGAGGAGCTGGTAGAAGGCGGAGGCCAGGAACCAAAAGAGAAGCAGCCTGAGGGGGAGGAGGGCCTCGGAAGTTTTGAAGAAGGAGGAAGAAAGCCAGCCGGAGAGGAGGAAGAGGGGGATGAAAAGTAGGAGGGAGGAAAGGGCCTGGAGCAGGACCGTCAGGAGGAGGGAGGACCTCAGGGAGGAGAGATCTCCCTTCACCCTGAACTCCGGGATGAACTTCACCAGGGCCGAGTTGAGCCCTAGGTCCCGGAAGAGGAGGAAGAAGGAAACAAAGAAGAAGATGGAGTAGAAAAGGCCGTAGCCTTCCACTCCCAGGCTCCGGGCCAGGAACATGCGAAGGACGAAGGCCACGAACGTGGAAGCCAGCAGGCAGAGGAAGACCACGCTGCTTCCCCTCAGCAGCCTCCTGGCGTAGGCCTCCACCTTCTCCGAGGTCATGCTTCCCAGCCTCTAGGGGACCCTATTTAATAAGGGGAACCCGGTTGGGTTAAAGGGGAGGAGGGGAGGGGATGAGGATCTTGGTGACGGGGGGGGCCGGCTTCATAGGCTCCCACCTAGTGGAGAGGCTGCTGAAGGAGGGGCACGAGGTAACGGTCTACGACAACCTCTCCTGGGGAAAGGAGGCCTTCCTGAAGGACCACCTCGGGGAGAAGAACTTCAGGTTCATCAGGGGCGACCTGCTCGATCCTCCTTCCCTTCTGGAAGCCGTGAGGGGCCAGGAGCTCGTCCACCACCTGGCGGCCAATCCAGACATAAGGAAGGGAGCGGAGGAGACGGACCTGGACCTCCGGCAAAACGTGCTGGCCACCTTCAACCTGCTGGAGGCCATGAGATCATGCGGGGTGAAGCAGCTGGCCTTTTCCTCCTCCTCCACGGTTTACGGGGAAGCCAGGACCCTCCCCACCCCGGAGGACTACGGCCCCCTGATTCCCATCTCCCTGTACGGGGCAAGCAAGCTGGCGGCAGAGGGGCTTATCTCCGCCTACTGCCACACCTTCGGCTTCAGGGCCTGGATTTTCAGGTTCGCCAACATCGTGGGGCCAAGGCAGACCCACGGGGTAATCTTAGATTTCATCGAGAAGCTCAGGAGGGATCCTGAGGAGCTGGAAATCCTGGGCGACGGGAGCCAGAACAAGTCCTACCTGTGGGTGGAGGACTGCGTGGAAGCCATGCTGCTCGCGGTGGAGCGCTCCGGGGAGAACCCGGCCATTCTCAACCTGGGAAACGAGGACAGGACCACCGTGAGGAAGGTGGCGGAGATCGTGTGCGAGGAAATGGGCCTCAGGCCCAGGTTCAGGTTCACCGGAGGGGGGAGGGGGTGGGTGGGGGACGTGCCTGAGATGTTCCTGGACATCACAAGGATACGCTCCCTGGGGTGGAAGCCCAGATACTCCTCGGAGGAAGCCGTGAGAAAAGCGGTCAGAGCCCTGCTGGGGAGGTCCTGATCCCCGGGCCAGTCCCTAACTCAGGCCCTGCAACTTTCTAGGCCTTTGTAGGCCTCCTGCGGTGTTCGGGCTGTTTAACCGTGGTTGGCTTTTAAAATTTTCACAAAGTGTTTAAATAGTACATATACAAATAGTTCATTTGATGAAATGGCTACCGGCTTGGCTGGGTGAAGCGTACTGCGTCCTCTTTCCCCGGGAAGGAACTCTTACGGTGAAGGAAGCCGCGGACGCCCTGGGAACCACCCAGGCCAGGGCAACCCTCATCCTGAGCAGGCTGGAAAAGGCGGGCTGGGTGGAACGTGTGGAAAGGGGGAGGTACCGAACGATGGAACCAGCCGAGGTTTTCAGGAGAATCGCCATCCTGCGGGAAATCGAAAAGAACCTCGCCGGGCTTCCCCAGAGGGAGTTTCTTCCGCCCATCAGACGCTTCATGGAGCTGATCGTCAGACATTACGGGGACCGCCTGCTCTCGGCTGCCCTTTTCGGCTCCGTTGCGCGTGGGAATGCCGACCCCTCCAGCGACATCGATATCCTGCTCATCATCCGCGGGCTGCCGAAGGGGATTGGAGAGAGGTACAGAGAAATATCCGAGATCGAGCTCCGTTTCTACGAGACCAAGGAGCACTGGCTGCTTCCCTCTCCGGTCTCCCCCCTCCTGTACACCCCGGAGGAAGCGGTGGAGTTCCACGCGGTCTACCTCGACATGACCCGCCATCTCATCCTCCTCCTGGACAGGGGGGGTCTGCTGACCAAAAAGCTGGCCGAGCTCTCGGCCCGCCTCCAGGAGCTGGAAGCCGAAAGGTATGAGGTGGAGGGGAAACCCGTCTGGGTGCTGGCCCCCCACCTGAGAAGGGGGGAGGAGGTAGCGCTCTGAGCAGGGACTTCGCCCAGCACTACCTCGAGGAAGCCATGGACCGCTTGACCTCGGGGAAGCGTACCCTCGAGCAGGGAAGGTACGGAACCTCCATTTTCTACTCCCAGGAGTGCGTTGAATTCGCGGTGAAGGCGGTGATGGAAACCCTCTCCATCAAATATCCCCCCATCCACAACGTGAGCGACCTGGTGCTCAGGTTGGAAAAGGATCGGAGGATGCCGGGATGGTTCAGAAGGCGGGCCAGATATGTGGCGGGGGTCGTGGCAGATCTGGCCAGCAAGCGAATCCTCTCGAGGTACGGCGACCAGATCAGAAAAATTCCCCCTTCCAAGCTCTTCGGCAGGGGGGACGCGGAAAGGGCACTTCAGGATGCGGAGGAAGTGTACGGGCTTTCCCGCAGGTTCCTGGAGTGGTGGTTCGGGGGAGGAGAATGATAGGGGCGATCTGAACCGGGGCGGATGGAAACTCCTAGTTTCGGGTTAAAACGGAGTACTCCTGCATCCACCGCCCGGCCGAGCCTCCCGAGCGGAAGCCGTCTTCACGCTTTCCTCGGTTCCATTAAAACAAGTGGAAACGGAGACCCTGGACGGGCTGGTCTCGAGGCTGGGGCTCGAGAGGGTGGACTTCCTCAAGATGGACGTGGAGGGGGCGGAGCTGGACGTCCTGAGCAGGGGGAAGAAGACCCTGGGGATTACCCGGAAGGTGGCCGTCGCCGCCTACCACCTCCGGGAAGGGAGGCAGACCTGGCCCGAGGTCGAGAAAATCCTGAGGAAGCACGGGTTCGAGACCCAGGTGACTGAGAAGCGGATTGTGAGGGGATGGAGGTTGGGAATACCCCACAGGTCGAAGTAGTTTTAACGACCGTGGTTTATCCATTCCCTCGGAAGTTTGTTCTAGTCTTTTGTCTTTCTGGCCCTAGCGAAAATAATTTCCCTGAAAGAGGGCCAGAGGGAGCCGAGGCTCAGAACCACCATCCTCTTCAGCCTCAGGCTCGGAGAAGGATATCGGTCTCTGACGGCGGGGCCAGTGAGGGAGGAGACGTTCCTGCAAAACAGCTTCTCCACCTTGAAGCCCTGCTCGACCAGGAGTTCTCTCACCTCCGAAAGGGTATACTCCTTGTTGTGTCTGTCAGTTGGACCCGAAGCGTAGAAG
>CALJER010000012.1 GCA_938074535.1 uncultured archaeon | reverse complement strand
CTCCCCCCCCAGCTTGCCCGAGATCACGATTTCCACCCCCCTGGCCCCCGCCTCCATGATCCTGTTCATGAAGGTGTACCCCAGGGACCTGAAGTGGGCCCCCCTTTCCAGGGCGAAGGCGATCCTCTTCGCCATGATGGGTGCATTCAGCTCTGGCTTCTCTATCCCAACCACCTCCACCTGCGGGTTCTCCATCTTGAACCTCTTGGTCAGCTCGTCCGTAAGCTCCTGCACGCTCTTCCCCTTCTTCCCTATGACGGCCCCCGGGCGCTCCACGTAGAGGGTGATCCTGGTCCCCGTGGGCACCCTGCTCACGCTCACTCCGCCGTAGCCGGCGTGTTCAAGTTCCTTCTCCAGGTACTCGTTCAGTTCGGCGAAGTCCATGAATCTCTTCACGAAGAGTTTGTCCACCCTCAGGCTCAGGCCTCCTTCAGCACGATCTGCACGTTGGTGAGGGGCTTGTTGTAGGGCGTGGCCCTCCCGAAGGCCCTGGGCAGGATGCCGGGGAGGATGATCCCCCTGCTGGCGCTGGCGTGCACCACCTTCAGCTTTTCCGCGTCCAGCCCCTTGTAGGCGGCGTTGGCCTCGGCGTTCTTGAGCACCTGCAGGATGGCCCTGGCCGCCTTGGTGGGATAGGCCCCCGCACCCTTCGTGCCCCTGTGGTGGGCCACCTTCTTGGCGTGCCTCCTGAAGGGCACGGCCCTCTTTCCTTTCACCACCTCCTCCAGGTAGGACCTGGCCTCGCGGAGCCCCATGCCCCTTATCTCCCTGCAGATCTCCACCGCGTCCTTGGGGGAGATCCTAAGCTCCCTGCCCATGGCCTTGGCGCAGGGTTCCTCCACCTTGCAGGAATAACCGAACTTGGGCATCCCATCACTTCAGGGGTACGAACATGGAGCTGCGGGTGGCCCCTATCCCGGGTGCCCCGTGCGTGACCTTCTTTCTGGTCTGGCTGAACTCCCCCAGCCGGTGCCCGATCATCTCCGGCTTTATCTCCACCACCACGAACTCCTTTCCGTTGTGCACTCCGAACTTCAACCCCACCATCTCCGGGAGGATGACCATCTCCCTCAGGTGGGTGCGGATGATGGTCTCCCCGTTGCCCTTCCTGGAGATTTCCCTCACCTTGGAGAGGAGCTTCTTCTCCTCGGGACGGAGCCCGCGCAGGAGCCTCAGGATGGCCCTGCGCTGGCGGGAGGGCAGGAGCTTGGCGAAGTCCTCGAGCGAGAGCTTCTTAAGCTCCTCCAGCGTGTACCCGCGGTAGGTGAACTTCTTGGGCATCCCCCTACCTCCTGCCCACCCTCCTGGCGGCGATGAGGCCCACCTTCTGGCCCGGTGGTGCCCTCCTTGACACTATCTTGGGCCTCCCCGCGTGCCTCCCCCTTCCTCCCCCAAAGGGATGGTCCACCACGTTCATGGCCACGCCCTTCACGCGCGGGTAGGGTTTTCCCTTGGCCAGCATGGCATGATGCTTCTTTCCCGCCTTCAGGAAGGGTTTTTCCGTTCTCCCCCCTCCGGAGACCGTGCCTATGACGGCCCTGCAGCGCAGGTCCAGGGCCTTTATCTCCCCCGAGGGGAGCTGCACCATCGCCCTCCCGGCTTCCTTGGCGATCAGGATACCGTGGGACCCCGAGTTCCTGGCGAACTTCCCCCCGTCCCCCGGCAGGGACTCGATGTTGAAGATCTTGGTGCCCTCGGGTATCTCGGCCAGGGCCTTGATGTTTCCGGGCCTGTTGCTGGCCCCGGGACCGCACTCCACCTCCTCCCCCACCCTTATGCCGTCGGGGGCGGGGAGCAGCGCCCTGAAGCCCTCCCTGAACTTCACGAGCATGAGGGGACATCCCCTGCCTGGCTCGTGCAGGAGGTCCACCACCACCCCCCTGCTCGCCCTGAGGGGGGGGAGCCTCACTTCCCCCACCCTCCTCCAGCCCTTCGCCCTGTAGGTGGGGGATCCCTTTCCGATCCTCTGCGCCCTTATGATCCTTCCCATTCAGATCACTCCCAGTTTGGATGCCACCTCATCCGCAATAAACTTTGGGGTGAGCCTCACGTAGGCCCGTTTTTTCCCCCCGGGGGTGCGCTCTATCCTCACGCTCTCCACCTCCACCCCGTAGAGGAGTTCCACCGCCCTCTTCACGTCCGTTTTGTTGGCGTCGGGAGAGACCACGAAGGTGAGCTTGTTCTCCGCCTCTATCAGCCTCACGGCCTTCTCGGTGGCCAGCGGATACAGGATCACCTTGTGCGGGTCCTTCACGCCCTCCCCTCCAGCTGCTGCAGGGCGGAGCTTGTCCAGACGGTGAGCCTGGCCGGCATCCCCCCGGGCGCGAGGTCCTCCACCCCCAGGTTCCTGACCTCCACCACCTTCACCCCGGGAAGGTTCCCCGCCCCCTTCTTTATGCCCCTGTCCTCCGAGACCACCAGGAGGGGACCCACGGGTTCCCTGTACCTCCTGCCCCTCATCTTCCCTCTCCCCGCCCTGATCTTCACGCGCTCGGAGACCCTTTCCACCTCCTCCCAGAGCCCCAGCTTCTGGAAGACCTCCTTCACCCTCTTGGTCTCGGAGAGCTCCTCCAGTCCGTCCTCCACCACCAGGGGAAAAAAGGGAACCTTGTCCGTCAGGTGGCCGCGGGAGCGGACCAGTTCCTTTCTGGCGGTGGCCGCCAGCGCGGAGCGGAAGGCCAGCCTCTTTTCCTTCCGGTTTATCCTCTCCCGGAGGACCTTCTGCGGGAGGGGGGGATGAGCCCTCCTCCCTCCCACCGTGTGGGGGGCGAAGGCCCCGCTGCCCGAGGCGGGAGACCCTCTCCCCTTCACCCTCCTCACCCTGGCCACCCCGTATCCCTTCCCCCAGGTCTCGGCCGAGGTGCGCTTCCCGGCCATGGGATCCGCTCCTTTGGGCTGCAGGCGGGCGGTCTGGGAGGAGAGGACGGCCCTCCTGATCAGGTCGGGTCTGTACTCTTCCTGGAAGACCTCGGGGAGCTCCAGCTCCCCCACCTGTCCTCCCCCGAGCGAGAAAACGGGGACCTTCATTTCTCCACACCCGCGCTCGCTATGTAGGTCAGCACGGGAGCGCCCCCGGTTCCTTTGGCCCTTCTCGCAGGCCTCAGCTGAACCAGTCTCTTGGTGGGGCCGGGGAGGGATCCGGCCACCAGCAGGTACTCGCTCTTCACGGATCCCCATCTCCTGAAGCCTCCGGGGGGGGTCACTTCCTCCCCCCTTCCTATCTTCAGGATGCGCTTGTTCAGCTCCGTCCTCTGGTGGTAGCCCATCTGCCCCGCGGCGGGCACGGTCCACATGATCCTGGCAGGGGTCCATGGTCCGAGGGCACCCACCTGCCTCCTCCCCTCGTCCGTCTTCCTGGGGAGGATCTTCACCCCCCACCTCTTCACTGGTCCTTCGAACCCCTTCCCCTTCGTGATAGCCGAAGCGTCCACGTACTCCCCGGGCTTGAACACTTCGGAGACTTTCACCTCCTTTCCCAGGAGGTTCCTGCTGTATTCCCATTTGGAGGCCACATCGGGTCCTCCCACCCCCACCTCGAAGAGGTCGGGCTTTTTCTTGGGGCCGGAGCAGAGCCAGGGCTGGGTGCACACGAGGACCCTCACCTCCTCCACCTTCCCCTCCTTCACGAGCTCCTCCGCCCTCTTCATCCCCTCCTCCGAGGTGGCCTTGGGGGGGTTGTTCAGTTTCCTGCCCAGCTCCTTGGGGAGAGCACCGGCCCAGACCTCGGTGAGCGTTCTGAGACCGTGGTCAGTCCTGCCCAGCAGGCGCACCCCGCAGACCCTGAGGGGGGGCGTCTCTATGACGGTGGCAGGGGAAAGGATCTCCTTTCCGGAAGTGGGGCTGGTCTTCCTGTCGTCCACGTAGAAGACGTGGGTCATCCCGGCCTTGTAGCCGGCGAAGCCCAGCAGGCGCGTCTCCTTTGCCTCCGGCCAGGACCTGAGGTGCGGCACCGGGGAGGGTGCCCTCACCCGTGGGGAGTAGGCCAGCGACCCCCTCCTGGGGCGGTGGGCTCTCCTTCCCATTCACCCCACCTCCGCGCGCAGAAGGGCCAGCGTGGCCACCAGGGCCTCCTCCGTCCTCACCGTCGCCGTTCCCTGCCCGGGAAGGGTGTTCACCATCAGGTGGAAGAGCTCCTCCGCTCTCCTGCCCTCCCTCCCGCACACGGAGAGCAGACCACCGTAGGGGCCACCGAAGGCCACCGCGAGGTTCTCCGGTTTCATCTCCCTCAAGCTCCTTCTCAGCTCCTCCAGTTTTTTACCGTATCTCGACGTTCCTATTTTAAAGTAAGCCTCATACCGCCTGAGGGCCTCTGCCAGGCTCCCCCTCTCCAGCACGCGGTACCCCCAGTACTCCCCGGTGCTCTCCCTGGGCACCACCTCCACCCTCCACAGGTTTCCCTCCCTCTCCACCAGCTTCACGGTCACCCTGCTTCCCTCCTCCAGCCTCCTCTTCGTAACCCCCTTCTCCGCCAGGCCGAGCTCCAGCAGGCTCTCCCCCCTTTCCGCCCTCACCACCACGGCTTCCCTGAAGGCCCCCGGCCGGTCCTTCTCCCCTTTGAGGGGATGGTGGGGGGTGCGGAGGGGGGGGAGGAGTCCCGCGTACCTGAGGGCTTCCTGCTTGGGGAAGAGGAGCCTCCTGAGGTACTGGGGGGTCTCCGCATACCTGAGCACCGTGCTGATGAACTCGGCTTCCTTCCGGTGATCCTTCACGTGCGGGTCCAGGTCCCGGTAGATCATCACCTCCTCCACCCTGAAGAGGGCCAGGGCGCGTGCCACCGTCCCCAGCTTGAAGGTCTTCTCCAGCTGGCTCCTGCTGTCGGAGACCAGGGAGGAGGGAAGCAGGACGGAGAGGGGACTCATCCTCAGCCCTTGGCCACGCCCAGCGGGACCAGCCTGGCAACCTTCAGGGAGAGGCCCGCCCGGTGCGTGATCTCCACTACCCTGTCCACCTTCTTGTAGGCTTCGGGGGCCTCCTCGGCTATCACGGAGAGCTTGGCGGCCCTCACGTAGATCCCCTTCTCACCCAGCCTTCTCCTGATCTCCTCCCCCCTGAACTGCTTGAGGGCCGCCGTCCTGGAGAGGTGCCTTCCCGCCCCGTGGGCGGTGGAGCCGAAGGTCTCCTCCATGGCCCTTTCGGTTCCCACCAGCAGGTAGGAGGCCGTGCCCATGTCCCCCGGGATGAGGACAGGCTGGCCCACCCGCCTGTAGGGGGAGGGGAGCTGGGGATGCCCCGGACCGAAGGCCCTGGTGGCCCCCTTCCTGTGCACCACCACCTGCTTCTTCTCCCCGTTCACCCTGTGCTCCTCCAGCTTGGCGATGTTGTGCGCCACGTCGTAGAGGATGTGGAGCCCCAGCGCCTCAGCCCCTCTCCCGAAAACCTGCTCGAAGCTCTGCCGCACCCAGTGGGTGATCATCTGCCTGTTGGCCCAGGCGAAGTTGGCGGCCCCCTTCATGGCGGAGAAGTAGGCCTGCCCTTCGGGAGAGGTGAAGGGAACGTTCACGAGCTCCCTGTCCGGGAGGGAAAGGCGGTACCGGTGGGAAGTCCTCTCCATCGTCCTGAGGTAGTCGGAGCAGACCTGGTGCCCGAGCCCCCTGGAGCCGGTGTGGATCATCACGGTGACCTGTCCCTCCTCCTCCACGCCGAAGACCTTGGCTATCTCCGGCTCGTAGATCTTGTCCACCACCTGGACCTCCAGGAAGTGGTTCCCGCTTCCCAGGCTGCCGAGCTGGGGAAAACCCCGGCGCTTGGCCTCGGCGCTCACCTTCCCGGGATCGGCGCCTTCCATGCGTCCTCCCTCCTCCAGGCGCTCCAGGTCCTCGCGCCAGCCGAAGCCGTTTTCCACCGCCCACAGGGCACCGTTTTCCAGCACCTGGTCGAGCTCGGAGGGGGTAAGCCTCACGTGCCCGGTGCTGCCCAGGCCGGAGGGGACATTTTTGAAGAGGGTCTCCACCAGCTCCTGGAGCTTAGGCTCCACTTCCGATCTGTGGAGCTCGGTGTTGATCAGCCTGACCCCGCAGTTCACGTCGTACCCCACGCCCCCGGGACTTATCACGCCGGTTTCGGCGTCGGTGGCGGCGACGCCTCCGATGGGAAACCCGTAGCCCTGGTGCCCGTCCGGGAGGGTGATGCTGTACTTGTAAATCCCGCGGAGGGAGGAGACGTTGGCCGCCTGCTCGAGCGTGAGGTCCTTCCCCATCTCCCCTATCATCTCCTCGTCCGCGTAGATGCGGGCCGGGACGCTCATGTGGGGCTTGTAGTCCCGCGGGATTTCCCACCTGACCTCGTCTATCCTCCTGAGCTTCACGGTCATCCTATCTTCTTTGCCGGACCCCCCTAAATCGATTTCCCGGTTACATCCAGAACAGCTGCAGGAGGAGGTAGGAGAGGGTCACGGGCACCAGGGAGAGGGGAAGGCTGAGCTTGAGGTACTCCCCCAGTTTTATCCTGTATCCCCTCTTCTCCAGCACCCTGCAGGCGAAGACGTTGGCGGCGGCCCCCACCGGCGTTATGTTCCCCCCTATGCCCGTCCCTATCAACACTCCGTACATCAGGGGCAGGGGGCTCATGCCCAGGGAGGTCCCCAGGTCCGTGCAGACGGGAAGCATCAGCACGGTGAGGGGGACGTTGTCCAGGAAGGAGGAGAGGGCCATGGAGAGATAGGTGAGCAGAAGGAGGGTGGGGGCGGGGCCGAGCCCGAGGCCCCTGAGGGCGCCGGCCAGGTTCCCCAGCAGCCCCACGCTCTGGGCCGCTCCTATCACCACGAAAATGCCGAGCAGGAAGAGGAGGGAGTCCCAGTCGAACTCCCTCAGGACCCTGCCGGCTTTTCTCCAGCCGAGCAGGAGGGAGCCGCACCCCACTCCCACCCCTATGAGGCCCGGGCCCATCCCCAGGTAGGGGTCCAGGCAGAGGAGGAGAATGCCTGCCAGGAAGAGGAAGAGGGGGAAGTAGTCCACCTCCCTCCTCTCCTCCCCCACCTTCACGGGTTCCTCCCTCTTCCTGAGGTGGAGGAGGTAGTGGGTGAGGAGGCCGGCGGCCACTCCTATCACGGAGAGGGTGCCCAGACCCGGTCTTCCCCTGAACCAGTAGAAGTCCGTGAAGTCCATGCCTGTCTCCGAGGCCAGGAGGATGGAGGGTGGATCGGCGACCATGCTCACGGTGGTCACCATGTTGGAGAAGAGGGCCACCGACGCCAGGGGAAGGAAGGGGGAGGAACGGGTCCTCCTCGCCAGCTCCAGGGCTATGGGGGCCATCATGAGGACCACCCCCACGTTCTCCAGGAAGGAGGAGAGGAGGGCGGTGAGAGCGCAGAGGAGGAGGAGAGCCCTGCCCTCGCTTCCCGAGGTCCGCAGGAGGCGGTGGGCCAGCAGGGAGGGCACGCCGCTTTCGGAGAAGAGGATGGAGAGGAGGAGGAAGCCCCAGTAGAGCCCCAGGACGCTCCACCTGATGGAGTCCAGGGCCTCTCTGGGGCTCAGGGCCCCCGCCAGCAGGAGGAGGAGGGCGGAGGAGAGGGAGACCAGGGAGATCTTGAGCCTGCGGGAGATCACCAGGGAGTAGCAGCCGAGGAGGACGAGAAGGGTGAACCACTTGAGGGTTTCCATGGAACCTCTGGAGAGGTGGGAGGGTCCCGCATAAACCTTTACGGGAGTTATTTCTTGTCCAGATATATTTCAGTATTGGATATAACATACACAGCAGGTTATAATTTAAAAGGAAAGGGCGCTATAGAATGAAGGAGGATGATTCTCAGAATTCCCACGGGATTTGAGGCCTTGGACAGGGTCTGTCAGGGGGGCTTTCCCCTGGGCTCCATCATCGTGCTGTTGGGGCCTCCCGGGAGCAGGAAGGAGGACTTCCTCCACACCCTTTCCGTGAAGCTGGCGAAGCTCAACGGCTCCAGGCTGCGCGAGAACCAGCTCCTCCCCGAGCGCATCTGGTACCTCACCCTCACCACCAGCAAGGAGAGCGTGCTGCGGGATGTGGAGGGGAAGTTCTCCGAGGACTTCTGCAGGGCCTTCTCCTCCAAGGCCCTCTTCCGCTCCTTCTGGGAGCTCCCCGAGTCCTTCGTGGACCTGGCCGGATGGCTCAAGCAGGCGGACGGAAAGGTGGTGAGGGATGCCAAGTCCAAGATCTTCACCGATCTCTCGAAGTTCCTGGAGAGGGAGGCTTCCAACTCCATCCTGATCTTCTTCCCCCTCAACGACTTCGCCCTTTTCTTCTCGGAGAGTGAGAAGGTGGAGTTCCTGGCCTTCCTGGAAGAGCTGAGCGAGTCGTGCAGGAGGTGGGGCTTTACCATCATGGCGCCTTTGGTCCCCGGGACCCTGGACCCCTCCTTCGAGGCCAACATCCTCTCCAAGGCCGACGGGATCATAAGCTTCCGCAGGCAGCCTTCTCCAGGGGGAAAAGAACTGATGGTGTGCGAGAAGCTCTTCGGCACCCTGCTGGGGGAGGTCTGCTTCGAGGTACATACCGAAAGGAAGGGCCTGGAGCTGAAGCCCCTCAAATCCGTTTCCTGAGGTTCCCCCTCAACAACAAGCGGGAGTAGAGGCATTCCCGGGGTTCAACCGCCGGCGTGTCCACGCCCCTGCCCCTTATCCTGAGACCCCTCACCACCACCAGCGGGATCCTGTCCCCACCTTCCCCCATCAGGAGCTCTCCCGCCGTGGCCAGCTGGTCGGCGAGGGCCCTCCTCGTCACCCTCAGCTTCCTGCCGAAGAGGTCGCGCGTCCCCCGGCAGTCGAGGGCCCCGGGCACCCCAGAGATACCAACGGCCTGCCCCACCGTTCCCAGCCTGAGGGGTCGAACCGTGCTGTCGGAGAGGATCACCCCCACCTTCGCTCCCCCCTCCCTCCTGAGGTATTCCCTCAGCTCCTCCGCGAACCGCTGCGGGTTGGAGGGCAGGAGGATGGCGTAGCCAGGGGGGGCGTTGGAAAGGTCGGCCCCGGCGTTGACGCAGAGGAGGCCTTCCACCAGCGTGAGAAGGGCTCCCCTGGAGGCCGAGAGCACCGAATCCGCCTCCCTGAGCACCACCTCCACGAAGGAGGGATCCAGACCGGTTCTCTCTGAGAGGCGCAGGGCGCGGGATCCAGGCCTGACCTCCGAGAGCTTCACCATCCTCCCCTGGGAGACGGCCACCACTTTGGAGGAGAGGATCAGGATGTCGCCGTTCCTCACCCCTCCCGCCCTCCTGAGGGACCTCAGAAGGAGGGAGGGAAGGTGGTCGCCTGGTTTCACCAGGGGCGTTTTGACCCCTATGAGCCTCACTTCCACGGAGGAAGGTAATCCTCCCCCCCTTATGAAGGTGTCAGGCTCGTGGGCCAGGTATAAAATCCTGGGGTTGGAAGACAGCTGGGATGTCCGGGCCCCCGAGGATGGAGGTGATCCCCCTTCCCGGTCTCCCGCTCGTGAAGAGGGGAGACGACGTGGGTGAGCTGGTGGTGAGGGCCCTCCGCTCCCATGGCCTTTCCCTCCAGCCTGGGGACGTGCTCGTGGTTGCCCAGTCCATCGTTTCCAAGGCGGAGGGTGCGGTCGTTGACCTCAGGAAGATCAGGCCTTCGGAGGTGGCGAAGAGGCTGGCCCCGCGTTTGGGGAAGGATGCCAGGGAGGTGGAAGTGGTTCTCAGGGAGGCCGGGGAGATCCTGAGGGCCTCCCATGTGCTCATCACCAGAACGGAGCACGGCTTCGTGTGCGCCAATGCGGGGGTGGATCACTCCAACGTGGAGAAGGATCGCGTGACCCTTCTGCCCAGGGACCCGGACGGGAGCGCCGAGAAGATCAGGAGGACCCTCAGGGAGAAGCTTGGAGTGGAGGTGGCGGTGATCATTTCCGATACCCAGGGGAGGGCTTTCCGGACGGGGTGTCTGGGAGTGGCGATAGGGGTGGCCGGTATGAGACCCCTTCTCGACCTCAGGGGGAGGAAGGACCTGTACGGGAAGGAGCTGAGAGCCACGGTGCTGGCCCAGGCCGATGCCATCGCGGCCGCCGCCGTTTCGGTGATGGGTGAGGCCGGGGAGGGAACCCCGGTGGTGCTGGTGAGGGGGGCGGTCTACGAAAAGGGAAGGGGGAGCGCCAGGGAACTGGTGAGGTCAAGGGAGAAGGATCTCTTCTCCTGAGGACCCCAGGAGGGGGAGGAGCTCCCCCAGGTTCCCGATCCTCAGGTCCCCCTCCACCCCCACCCCCACCACCCTCACTCCGGCGCTCCTGCCCGCCAGCACGTCGCTTCTCGTGTCCCCCACCAGCACGGCCTCCTGGGGGGAAACCCCGAGCCTGCGGCAGGCCTTCCTCACGGCCTCCGGATGGGGTTTGGCCTTCCTCACGTCGTCTCCCGTGACGACGACGTGGAAGAACCTCTCCAGGTCCAGCTGGGAGAGGAGACGGCGCACCATCCCGGAGGGAGTGTTGGTGACGAGGGCCAGCCTGAACCTCCTCCTCCTGAGCTCCGCCAGCACCTCCTCCGTCTCGGGAAAGGGCCTGATCTCGCCCAGGTGGTGCTCGTATCTGGAGAGGCAGTAGTCCACGGCCTCCCTTCCCAGCCCCAGCCTCTCGAAGTTCCTGGAGAGGCTGAAACCCCAGTACTTCCTGAGGTACTCCCCCTTTCCCACTTTCTTCTTCCCGAACTTGCTCAGGGTCTCGTTCGTGGACGTGTACCAGACGTCGAGGGAGTCCACCAGCACCCCGTCCAAGTCGAAGAGCACCGCCTTTATCCCCATCCCGGTCCCCGCCTACCTGGTGGGGTAAGGAAAAAAGACCCACCCTTTTAGGGGGACAGGGGTAGCTGGGAGGATGATCACCCTCCTCTCCGGGGGCACGGGCACCCCGAAGCTCCTGCAGGGGATGGTGAGGGAGGTGAAGGAGGAGGAGCTCTGCGTGGTGGTCAACACGGGGGAGGACATAGAGGTATCTGGCCTGCACGTTTCCCCAGATCTGGATGCCGTGGTCTACACCCTTTCGGGCATCATCAACGAGGAGACCTGGTGGGGGATAAGGGGGGACACCTTTGAGACCCACCGCGCCCTGGAGCGGCTGGGGGTGAAGGAGCTCCTCAAGCTGGGGGACAGGGACAGGGCCACCTGTCTCCTGAGGACCCTGGAGCTCAGGAAGGGGAAGAAGCTTTCCAGGTTCACCCTCGAACTCTGCGGGAGGCTGGGTGTGAGGACCAGGGTCCTTCCCATGACGGACGCGAGGGTGGTCACGGAGATCCTCACGCCGAGGGGGTGGGTGCACTTCCAGGAGTTCTGGGTGGG
>CALJER010000011.1 GCA_938074535.1 uncultured archaeon | reverse complement strand
CCCCTCCTCACGAAAAGGGCCCCCTTCCCCACCACCTCCCTCAGGGCCTCGAAATCCGAGGTGACCACCGGAAGCCCGGCGGCCATGGCCTCGGCCACGGCTATGCAGAAGGTTTCCCGCTGGGTGGGCAGGCAGAAGATGTCGGCGGAAGCGAAGATTTGGGGATATTCCCGCTCGCTTACGGCCCCCGTGAAAAGGATGTCCCCCAGCACCCCTTCCTCCTCAGCCAGCCTGACCCAGGGGTTCCCGGCCTCCCTCTCAAAGCTAACGGGTCCCACCGCCACGAACTTGGCCTCAGGAAATTCCCTCCTGACGAGGGGGACTGCCCTTATGAAAACATCGATTCCCTTGGCCCTGGTCAGCTTGCTGGCGTAAAGCACTACGGGCCCTCTTATTCCTTTTTTCTCCCTCCAGATCCCCCTTGGAGCTTTGGAGAACCTCTCGTGGTCTACGAAGTTGTAGATGGCCGCCACCTTCTGAGGGGCAAGGCCCGCTTTGCGCAGGATCCAGGACCGAGAGGTCTTCGAATCTGCCGTGACAACGTTAACTTTTTTCATCACGCCTTCCTCGAGTTTTTCTATGAAAAGGTTGAAGAGGTCCAACTGGGCATCGGGAACCGTCCAGGCGGGATTATGGCAGGTATAAATGAGCCTGACGCGCGCCGGCAGCAGGAATCTGAACAAGACGAAGGGAAGGGCGGTGAAAGGGGTATGGAGGTGAATCAGGTCCGCCCCCCTCTTCCTGGCTTCCAAAAGGGCCCTCAGTCCCAGCAAGAACTCAGTCATCCTGAGGAGGAAGACGTTATCGAATTTGGGTACCCTCACCCTAACGAGCCTCATTCCTCCTCTTCTCTCCTCTGGGAGCGAGCCGGGCCACCTCCGGTCCACCAAGATGCACTCCAGCTCCCGGGAGGCGAACCTGCAAATTTCGTACAGAAACACTTCGGTGCCGCCCCCAAACTTAGGGGGAACGGGAACCACCCCCGTCCCCACCATCATAAGCCTCCTCATCCAGTTTCCTTTTTTATGGGAAGGTAAAATGCTACCGATGGAGGAGCCCAGTATCTTCATCTGGAGGGGGGGAGAGAAGGGGGGGGTCGAGAGAATAGCCACGATGCTGGCAGAGGGGTTCAGGAAGCACCGGGGTCTCGTTCCCACGCTGGGGGTGTTCAAGAGGAGCGAAGTAGGCTTTCCTCAGATAGAGGTGAAGAGGCTCTTTCCTGAAAAGCTCGCGGGGTACAACTCCGCCTGGGGCACCTACTATCTCAACAGGACCGGTGCTCTGAATCCCTTCGACATCGCTTTCTCACACAGCGGTTTTCCCCTGAAGACGAAAAAGAATTTCTACGCATGTTACGAGTGTGGTGACCTAGAGCAGCAACTCAGGCTAATTCCAAGAGCATCCAGCCTGGTGGCTACCCCCGTGATAAAACTTCATCTCTCCATGATGGAGAAAGCCGATCTGGTCGTGGTGCCCTTTGAGGAACTCGATGGTTTTCTAGCAAGACACGGCATCAGGAAGTACGAGGTTTGTCCGGGCAGCTATGTGGATGTAAGGGTTTTCAAACCCCTCCGAGTTCGGAAGGCCGAGAACAAGTTCCGCCTCCTGTTCGTGGGCAGAAGCACCGACCCCCGCAAGAATTTCGGCGCCCTCGCGAGGGTATGCTTGAGACTCAGCGGGAAGGTGGAGCTCTGTGTGATAGATTCCTGGAGGAAGAAAGGAAGGAAGGGGAATCTGCATTTTCTGGGAGGAGTGAGCACGGAGGATCTGGTCCGGTGGTACAACAGGTGCGACCTCATGGTTCTGCCCTCCTTTTGGGAAGGGCTAGCACCCATCGTGCTACTGGAGGCACTGGCCTGCGGGAAACCCGTTCTGGCAAGTGAGTACTCGGTGGGAAAGACCCTCCGGCAATTCGTAACCACCTTCAATCCTTTCTCCGAAGAAGAGCTGGAGGAGAAAATCCTCTGGGTGATGAAAAACTACGACGAAGCCAAGGAGAAGGCCAAAGGAGGGTGCAGGTACGTGAGGAAGAACTTCGAGGTGAACGGGGTGATGAAAAAGATGACAGGGTTGATCCTGGACCACTGGGAAAAGGGAAAATGAGGGTTCTTTTCGTCCTTCCCTGGTCACGAATAGGAAAGACACCCCTCTTCCCGGGAATAGCGGGAACATTACGCCCTGCCTTCTCCTGCCTGAAAGCCGGAATGGAAGTGGTGATTCTCTCGGACCGAGAAAGGGGGGAAGAAAAGACGGGGAGAGGGGAGAAAAAGGAAGAGAGGGTATGCGGAATGAAAGTTTACAGGCTTCCACACTTCGCTCCTTATCCCTTGGGGGAGTTCCTTCGGAGAAGCCTGTGGCTCTCCAAGTCGGTGAAGAAGGTGGTGGAAAGGGAGGAAATAGACATCATCCTCTGCTTCTTCGGTACCCATCATCTCACCTATCTTGGAACCAGGGATCTTCACCTGATAGGAAAACCAATCGTGCTACTCTTTGACTACTGCTTCTACTACCGCAGAGAGGTCCCGGAGAACTTCTCCCTCTATTCCAACCTCCCCGGGGGGGTCTTTTACAAGGATCGCCTCGAGAAGCATCTGATGCTCTCCCTCCTGAAGAGGGCCACATACATCCAGGTGCCCTCCAGAACCATGCTGGAGTACCTCGCCAGGGATATGCCCAGGGAGAAGCTGGTTTACATCCCCTACCCCATTGACACCGACTTTTTCTCACCTTCCAAGCGTTCCTGGGAGTTCAGGAAAAAGTACGGTCTGGAAGAAACCGTGGTGACTTACCACTACGGACACGATGAGCTCCTGCATCATTTCTTGACTCACCTAGCCCCGCGAATAGAAGGGGACTTCAAATACCTCTTTCCTGGACCCTTCAGGAGAGAGCCCCTGCTCCGCCTGCTCAGGGCGACAGGACTGGAGGAGAAAGCGGTGGTTCCCGGGAGGCTGGAGCCGAAGGAAGTTCCTCGGGCCATAGCTTCCTCCGACCTCTGCCTCTCCTTCGAGGTGGGCGCCACCATCTTCACGAAAACTCTGGAGTACGCCTCCTGCGGGAGACCCATCGTCTCCCTCTACTCTCCCGGAGTGGCGGAAGTGGTGAGGCACGAAAAAGAGGCCCTGATTTCTTCCTCCCCCGAGTTCGTGAAAAACCTGGAATTCGTGGAATATGTGGAGGAACTACTGGAGAGCAAGCGGTTGAGGGAGAAGCTGGGAAGGAACGCCAGGAAGAGGATCTTGGAGGGGTATTCCTACAAAGTCGTGGGTGGAATGTACAAGGAGCTCTTCGAAGCGTGCCTGAAACGTTGAAACCGATCTCCGGATAGAGATTTATAGCGTTCTGTGCTTGTTTGTTGGATGAGGCTCGCGGAGAAAATCCGCCGCAGAGAGAGCAGGGTGGCGGTAGTAGGCCTGGGGAGAGTGGGGCTGCCGCTGGCGCTCAGCTTCGCTTCCAGAGGACTGAGGGTAGTGGGGGTGGAAAAAAAATCAGGAGCTCCGGGAAAAAATCCAGAGGGCGGAAAGCCCCTTCATGGAGGAAGGAATGGAGAAGCTCCTGCGGGAGGAAACAAGGAGCGGTAGGTTCTCGGTGGTCCCGGAAGTCTCGCAGGCTTCCGATGTGGAAGTGAGCATAATAACGGTGGGTACTCCCCTTACCCCGGATCTGAGGCCCGACCTCACCCACCTCCAGGATGCCCTTCAAGATCTCTCCAGGAGTCCCCTCCAGGACAAGCTCATCGTGCTGAGGAGCACCGTCCCTCCCGGAACCACCAGGGGGATGGTGGAGAAGATCCTCCGAAAAAAGGGGGAAAAGTTCTATCTGGCCTACTGCCCGGAGAGAATTCTGGAGGGAAAGGCGCTGAGGGAGCTGGAAACCCTCCCCGAAATCGTGGGGGGCGTGGACGAAGAAAGCTCGGAAGCAGCGGCGGAGCTCTTCAGGCTCCTCAACCCCCAGAAGAAGATCCTCAGAACCACCCCGGAGGTGGCCGAGCTGGCCAAGCTCTTCACCAACATCTATCGCTACGTAAACTTCGCCCTGGCCAATCAGTTCGCCCTCGTGTGCGAGCACTACGGTGTGGACGCCTATGAGGTCATCAGGGTGGCCAATGAGGGTTATGCCAGGTCCAACATCCCCCTGCCGGGACCCGCGGGAGGTCCCTGCCTCTACAAGGATGGCTACATGGTTACCTACACTCCCTTCATAGACTTCATCAAAGCTGCCTGGCACCTGAACGAGAGCCTGCCCCTTCACCTGGTGGAGAGGATGAAGGAAAGGCTGGGTAACCTCTTTGGGAAAAAAGTGGCCCTGCTTGGACTCGCCTTCAAAGCGGATGTGGACGACGCCAGAGATTCTCCGGCCGTGAAGCTCAGAAACGCCTTGAAAGCCCAGGGATGCAGGGTCTGCGTGCACGATCCCTTCCTCGAACCCGCTCCTCTGGAGGAGGTGCTCTCGGAAGCCGAGGCGGTGGTGCTGGCCGTAAACCACACCGCCTTCAGGACTCTCACGTGCGAGCAGATAGCCAGGATGGCCAAGCCGGGATGCCTGCTGGTGGACTGCTGGGGTTGGTTTAATCCTGAGGAAGCCGAAAAGGCCGGCTTACAGTACCTTGGACTGGGGAGGGGGCACCCTTGATCCTGGTGGCTGGTGGGGCGGGATTCATAGGGAGCCACCTCGTGGACGAGCTCATCGCCCACGGATACGGGGTGAGGGTTGCCGACGACTTCAGCAAGGGGAGGAGGGAAAACCTCTCCCACCACGAGGGGAGGAAAGGATTCGAACTCTATCAGACCGATTTCACGTGCTCCGAAGAATGTAAGAAAGCCGTGAAAGGGGTGGAAGGGGTCTTCATCCTAGCAAGCAAAATAGGTGGAATAGGCTATTTCCACCGGTACCCAGCAGACATCATAGAGACCAACGCCAGGATAACCCTCAACCTCCTCAGAGCCTCCTTGGAAGAGGGGGTGAGGAGGGTGCTTTTCGTTTCTTCCAGCATGGTCTTCGAGAGGGCAGGGGTCTTCCCCACCCCGGAGTCTGCCCTTGAGAGGTGTCCTGTACCCCTCACGGCCTACGGCTTCTCCAAGCTCATGGGAGAGTGGTTTTGCAGGGCATACGGAGAGCAGTACGGACTGAAGTACACCATCCTCCGGCCCTTCAACGCCGTGGGCGCCAGAGAGAGGCCGGAGGAGGAGCCGGGGCTCTCCCATGTAGTACCTGACTTGACGAAGAAGATCCTCTCCGGCCAGTATCCTTTGGAGATTTACGGAGACGGCTCACAGACCCGCTGTTTCACCAATGTCCGCGATATTGTCAGGGGCTTCAGGCTGGCTCTAGAGAAAGAGGTGGCGGAGGGAAAAGACTTCAACCTGGGGAACCCGGAGGAAACCAGAATAGACAAGCTGGCGGAGATGCTTTGGAAAATCTGCGGAAGGAGGGAGCCTTTCAAGCTCAAGTACCTACCGGCCTTCAAGCACGATGTGAAGAGGAGGGTGCCGGACATCTCCAGGGCGAGGGAGCTGCTTGGGTGGGAACCCAAGATTCCCCTAGAGCAAACCCTGAGGGAGTACGTGGACTGGTACAGGAGATCGGGTCCGTGAAAGAATGAGGGTCTCGGTCATCATCCCCACGCTGAACGAGGGGGAGAGGATAAGGGAGCTCCTGAGGAGCTTGAAGAAGGCCCCCTATCCTGATAAAGAAATCATAGTGGTGGACGGTGGGTCCAGGGATGACACGGTGGAGATAGCAAGGGAAGAGGGAGCAAGGGTCCTGCAGGAAGAGGGACCTGCGAAAGGGCCCGGGAACGCCAAAAATCAGGGAGCCAGGGCCGCGGGAGGAGAAGTGGTGTGCTTTGTGGATGCCGATGAAAGGGGAGTAAACGAGGGGTTCTTCGAAAGCGCCATGCGGCACTTCCGGGACCCTGGAGTGGTGGCCGTCCTCACACGATTGGAACTCCTCCCCTCCACCCCTTTTCGAAAATGGTATCTGTCGGTGAGGGTCTCCACCTTCTCAAAACTGGCCGACTCAGGGCTCTACGGCCCTTCCCTCTCCTTCACTTTCATCCGCAGGGACCTTTTTCTGAAACTGGGCGGGTTTCCACCCACAGGGGCCGGAGAGGACGACGCCCTCAACCTCAGGCTCCGGAAATATCTGGACTCGCATCCCTCCAAGAGATGGGTGTACGAACCCAATGCGGTGAGATTCGACGGGTCGGCCCTCACCCTCAGGGAGTACTTCAGGCAGAGCGTTTGGTACGGGAGGAGCGCCATTCCCTACCTCAAAACCTCCGAGAGAGGATTTCCCCATAAGCTCATGATAGCGATGGCTCCCCTCCTCTACACGGTCTCCTTATCTTCCCTTTTCCTGGTTCCCCTTTCCCGCTGGTTCCTCCTTCCCTTCCTGCTCTACCTTCCCAAACTGGCCTTGCTGGTGTGGGATACGCTAAAGGACAGAAAAATCCACCGTTTTCTCACCCCCTTTATGGATCTCGTGAAAGGGTATGGGCACCTGTGGGGTCTCCTCAAATATCTTGCCAAACGCGGAGCTTCCAGGGGATAACCCTCGGTGTTCCCGTTCGATGCCACGGAGTTGAACAACTTCGAGCTTCTAGAGAAGGCTTTGGTAGAGATCCTGCCACTTCCGCAAGATCTTCTTGAGCTCAAACTTCTTCTCGATGGCCCTCTTACCCTCCAGAGCGAGCTTTTTTCTCCTGTCCTCATCCGACAAAAGTTCTAGGACGCCCCTCGTAAAAGCCTCCACGCTTCTTTCCACCAGCACTCCGGCTTTCCCCCCCTGCAGAATTTCTCTCGCTACGGGCTTGTCCGTGGTGA
>CALJER010000010.1 GCA_938074535.1 uncultured archaeon | reverse complement strand
GGAGGGTGAGGCTCAGGGAGGTGAGAACGGGGGAGAGGGAGGAGGTGGAGACGGACGGGGTTTTCGTGACGGTGGGGGAGGAGCCCAACAGCGAGCTGGCGAGGAGGGCGGGAATAAGGACGGACGAGGCGGGGTACATCGTGGTGGACAGGAGGCAGCGCACGAACCTGGAGGGGATCTACGCCGCGGGCGACGTGACGGACTTTCCCGCGAAGCAGGTGGTGGCGGCCGTGGCGCAGGGGATGACGGCGGCCCTGGAGGCCCGCTCCTTCCTCCGGGCTTGAGCGCCGCTGCTCGGTCCGCGTTTAAATCCTGTCGGAGCGGAGGGAGGAGGGTGCTGGGCCTCCCAAAAGCTCCCGGTCGGGGGTCCGGGTGAAGGGGATCGAAGCGCATCCGGAGAGGTGCACAGGCTGTTTGATCTGCCAGCTGATGTGCTCCTTCACCTTCGAGGGGAGGTTCAACCCCTCCAGGGCCAGGATAAAGATCGACCGCGCCGACGGGAGCTGCAGGATCAGCTTCTCGCGGGAGTGCACCCTCTGCGGCCGCTGCGCCGAGCACTGCCTCTACGGCGCCCTGGAGGTCAGGGGTGAGGGTTAGATGGGGCTGGGCGGGTACGCGGGTTCCCTTCTCCAGGTGGATTTGACCGGTGGCAGAATCGAGAGAAAGCCACTCGATCCAGGAGCTGCAAGGAACTTCCTCGGGGGCCTCGGTCTGGGCGTGAAGCTGGCCTACGACCTGATGGAGCCAGGGACGGATCCCCTCTCCCCCGAAAACGTCGTCGTGCTCTGCGCGGGCCCCCTGGTCGGGACCGCCGCCCCGGGCGCCTCCAGGGTGTGCGGCGTCACCAAGCTTCCCATCAACCGCGCCGTAGGGTGGGCGGGTGCGGGAGGCATGAACTTCGGCTGCATGCTGAAGAACGCGGGATACGACGGTTTGATCCTGAGGGGCCGGGCGGACAGGCCGGTCTACCTCAGGATCTGCGACGAGGAGGTGGAGCTCCGCAGCGCCGAGGGGCTCTGGGGGAAGGGTGTGGGGGAGACCTGCGAGCGCCTCTGGGCGGAGCTGGGAAAAAGGTCGGGAGTGGTGGCCATAGGTCAGGCGGGGGAAAACCTGGTCAGGTTTGCGATGGCCTTCGTGGACAGGACCTCGACCCTGGGGAGGGGGGGCCTGGGGGCCGTGATGGGGTCCAAGAACCTCAAGGCCGTGGCCGTGGAGGGGACGAAGGGTGTGGGGGTCTCCGATCCGGGGAGGTTCATGGAGCTCGTGGAGGGTCTCTTCGAGAGGATGAGGGGGTGGGAGCGCCTGAAGGAGTGGCACGAGTTCGGCTTCTGGCTGGGTCTTCCCCTCCTGCCCAGAGAAGTGTTCTACGAGCTGAAGGGGGAAAGGGTGAGCTGCGTTTCCTGCCCCATAGGGGACAAGGACCTGGTCCGGATCAGGGAGGGGAGGTTCGGAGGCTTCACGAAGTGGACGACCTCCGCCCTCAACACGGTGGTGCCCATGTTCTTCGGCCTTTCCCTGGAGGAGTCCGTCAGGCTCGTCGCCATCCTGGACGACTACGGAATGGACATGTTCGAGTTCTTCTCGGTCCTGGGCTTCGCCAGGGAGCTCCGCGACCGCGGGATGATAAGGGACCTGGACCTCGCCCTCGAGTTCGAGTCCCTCCAGGAGTGGGCCAGGAGGATAGCGTACCGGGAGGGCTTCGGGAGGGTCCTGGCGGAGGGGCTGCCCGGGATCCTCAGGGAGTTCGGGGGTGCGGAGAAGTTTTCTCCCCCCATGTCGAAGGGGCTGAGCCTCTACTCGGGCCCCGAGGGTCCGCTGGTCTGGGAGAGGTTCGGCACCATGGAGTTCGAGCAGCTCGTGAACCCGAGGGGGGCCCATCTTGCTTCCGGCGGATCGCCCACGTACTTTGCGGTGAGGCCCCTGGCGGACTTTCCGAGCCACCTCCGCAGGATGGGGGTCCCGGAGGAGGCGGCGGAGAGGATCCTGCCCGGGCCCTCCGCCTGGGAATGGGGCCTGAGGCTGGGCCTGGTTTCCCCGGGGGACGAGAGGGGCCTGAACGTGGGGAGGCTGACCAGGTAT
The DNA here is from genome assembly GCA_938074535.1 of uncultured archaeon. Lineage (GTDB taxonomy): Archaea > Hadarchaeota > Hadarchaeia > Hadarchaeales > WYZ-LMO6 > WYZ-LMO6. The sequence goes on along the minus strand of CALJER010000010.1, from coordinate 1,358 downwards.
TCGGAGGACTGGTTCAGCGTCCAGGCTTCCCTGGGTGTGTGCGCGAGGGCGCAGATCACCAGGTTCTACTCCGCGGACCTGCTGGCCGAGCTCTACTCCGCCGCTACGGGGATACCGATGGACAGGGGAAGGCTGATGGAGGCCGGAGAGAGGATCTGGAACCTGCTGAGGGCGGCCAACGTGAGGGAGGGCTTCGACCGGAAGGATGACGGGTTCCCCGAAAGATGGGAGGGGAAGTTCGTGGAGTACACCGGGAAGGTGAGGATCACCAGGGAGATGGCCGAGAGGTTCCTGGACGACTACTACCAGGAAAGGGGCTGGGACGCGGAGAGGGGCATCCCCTCGGAGGAGAAGCTGGTGAGGCTGGGGCTGGGGGAGGTGGCGGAGGAGCTGAGGAGGCGGGGGGCTTACGGGTGAGCCCGGCTCTTCGGGGGAGGACGGGCGGACCCCCAAGTTTTTTTGGGGGGAAGGAACAGAGGAAAGGGTGCGGGGGTAGCCAAGCCAGGTCAAAGGCGCCAGATTCAGGGTCTGGTCCCGAAGGGGTTCGGGGGTTCAAATCCCCTCCCCCGCACCATGGGAATAGTATGAGATACTCCCTGAGAGAACCCATATACGGCTGTTGAGCTGGAGCATATGGGAGATATCCCCTGGCAGAATCCGGAACTTTTTTATCATTCGCCGTGTATTCACTTGTGAAATAACTGATATAGCTATCGGAAAACACATAAGTTTATATTCTGGTGGAGATACAGAAAATTGGAAAGTCGATGGACGAGTTGACCCAGCAGATCTACAAAGTCGTCAAAAACTCGAATGAACCTTTGGCGACAGGGGAGGTAGTTGAGCTCGTGAAACGACCGCGTCACTTGGTTATTCATCGCCTGCGTAATTTGGCTATGGGGGGTAAGATAAGGGGAAAGCAAACAAGAGAAAGGGGGAGCTGGATTTGGTGGTCTTCTTAAAAGAGCTTACGAGGATGAGAAATGAAATATTGGCTTTGTATAACAAACGAAGCAAATTGGAGAACTATCAGATCAAAAAGTGTGGGAGGTTAAACGATGCTCATAGAGAAATTTTACACAAATTACAAAAAAGTCAGAGCTTTTAAAAAATGAAACTGGTGGAGAAATTGGAAAAAATCAATCAAAAAGAAAAACACTTTGCGAGAAAAGAAAAGGTATTTGGACAATTCATGACTCCTCCAGAAGTAGCAAACTTTATAGTGGATTTTGCAGTCATATCTTTAGATCGCAGGCCCAAACTTGCCGTTGATCCTGCCTGTGGTGATGGGGCCTTTCTCGAAGCTTTAATCAAGAAAAAAATCAACCGGGTTGTAGGAATCGATATTGACGAGAGGG
>CALJER010000009.1 GCA_938074535.1 uncultured archaeon | reverse complement strand
GGGAAGTGGTGATGGGGGGAAGGCCGGAGGTGAGGCTCAAAGGGGAAAGGTTCTCTTACGTGGCGAAGGCCCTAGAGCTCGTTTTTTCTGAGGTGGGGGAAGGATGCGGGCTGGAGGTGGAAATCTCCTCCGACCTACCCGTGGGGGCTGGGCTTTCCAGCTCCTCCGCCACCAGCGTGGCCACGGTCGCGGCCGCCCTGCACCTGCTGGGGGGGAAAGCGGATCCCCGTAAGGTGGTGGACCTAGCTTTCAGAACGGAGCTGGAAATCCAGTCCGTGGCCAGCCGGGCCGGTGTTTCGGTGGCCACCTATGGGGGCTTCCTTAGGATGGAGGGAAAGAAGGTGAGGAGATTTTCCAACCTGCCCGCCCCTAGCTTCGTGGTGGGAAACACGGGAGTTTTCAGCGCCACTGGGCCCATGGTGAGAAAGGTCAAGCGACTGAAGGAGGAGCACCCTGGGCAGGTGGAGGCCCTTTTCCGGCTCATGGGTACGATCACGGATGCCGGGCTCAGCTCCCTGAGGAGGGGTGATTTGAGGAGGACGGGAGAGCTGATGAACGCGAACCAGGCCTGCTTGGCGGCCCTCGGCGTGAGCTCCCCGGCTCTGGAGAAGCTCATAAGGGCGGCGAGGGAGGCGGGGGCTCTGGGAGCTAAGCTCACCGGGGGTGGGGGAGGAGGGTGTATGCTGGCCCTTTGCCCCGGCAGGGAAGGGGAAGTTTCGCGAGCTATCAGGAGGGTCGGAGGAAAACCTCTGCCCGTAACCCTGGGAGGGGAAGGCCTCAAGGTAGAAAGCGGATAGTTTTTGCGACCACTTTCGGAAGTGCTCCTGGGGGGGAAGGCCCTAACCCCAAGAAAATAACTTCACTTATGATCTTCTGAACCTCATCCTGAGCTCCACCACCCCTTCGGACACCCTCTTCTGGGTGGAAAAGTTCATGCTGTCGAAAAGGCGCAACATGGGTCGGTTGGTGGCCAGCACTTGGGCCGTGAAGCCGAAGATACCGCGCCTCCTCGCAATGTAGGTAAGCTGTCTCAGCAGTTCCCTCCCCACCCCCTGGTTCTGGTACTGGTCCCTCACGGCAAAAGCCACCTCCGCGAAGTTGGTTGCCTCGTCCAGCACATACTGGGCCATCCCTACCACCTTCTCCCTCTCCTCCCTCCTCAGGACGGCCAAGAGGACCATCTGCCTGATGTAGTCGACGACCACGAACTTCTGCAGTTGCTCGTGAGGCATGTCCTTTCTGGGGGACATGAACCTGCGATACAGGCTCTCGTCGGAGAGGGAATAGAAGAACTCTTTCAGGAGGGGCTCGTCGCTGAGCTTCACGGGCCGCAGGAAAATCTCCAGACCCGTTTTCGTCCTCTTGATGGTCTCTAGCTCCTCCGGATACTCCCCCCGGACATAAACCTGGTCCTTGAAAACGAGGCCCAGTTTTTTAGCCTCCTCGATGAGCCAGGGCCTGAAGTCAGGGTGGGCCAGGCGGATGAGCTCCATGGCCCTCTCCCTCACGCTCTTCCCGTGCAGGTAGGCCACACCGTGCTCCGTGACCACGTACTGCACATCCCCCCTGTTGAGAGTCACTCCTGCCCCTTCCTTCAGACGGGGAACTATACGTGAGACCCTTCCCCCCTCAGCCGTGGACTGGAGGACCAGAACGGCTTTCCCGTGTCTGGCCAGGGCCGCACCCCTCATGAAGTCAGCCTGTCCGCCCAGCCCGCTGTAGAAGAAACCGCCTATGGATTCGGCCGTGGCCTGCCCCGTCAGGTCTATCTCCAAGGCGCTGTTTATGGCCACCATGTGGTGCTGCCTGGCTATGATTAAGGGATCGTTGGTATAGTCAACCGTCCTGAACTCCACCGCCGGGTTGTCGTTCAAGAAGTCGTAGGTGGCCTTTTTGCCCATGCAAAAACTGGCCACGGCCTTTCCCCGGTCGACCCTCTTCTTGGAGTTGTCGATCGTACCGCTCTTCATCAGTTCCACCATCCCATCCGTGAAGAGCTCCGAGTGTATCCCCAAGTGTCTCCTGTCTCCAAGGTTGGAAAGGACGGCGTTGGGGATGCTCCCATACCCCACCTGAAGGGTGTCCCCATCCTCCACAAGGCTGGAAACATGCTTACCTATCCTCTGAGAGACCTCATCGGGGAGCCTCTCCTCATACTCCAAAAGGGGCTCGTCCCAGGGGACCACAAAGTCCACCTCCTCCAGGTGCAAAAAGCCGTCACCGTGGGTTCTTGGCATGTGCCGGTTGACCTGCGCCACCACCAGATCAGCACTCTCCACGGCCACCTTGGTGATATCCACGCTTATGCCCAAGCTGAGGTATCCATGCGGATCTGGTGGGGAGGTTTGCACTAAAGCCACGTCGATTGGGATGAAGCCCTCCCTGAGAAGTCCCGGTACTTTCGAGAGGAAGATGGGGGTGTAGTCAGCCTCACCCTCGTTCACGGCCCTTCTGGTGCTGGGCCCCACGAAGAAGGAATTGGCCCTGAAATTGTCCCTGAACTTAGGTTCGGTGTAGGCCGAGACCCCCAGAGACCAAACCTGAAAGATTTCCGTCCCCAAGAGGGCCTTGGGGTGGGCTTCCACCCACTTCACGAAGGAGGTGAGGAGGTGCTGGGGCTCCCCACACCCCGTGCCCACGAAGATCCTGCTCCCCCGGCGAATCCTTCTGAAGATTTCCTCCTCCGGGAGGAACTTCTCAGGGTACTTCCTCCTCCACTCCTCCACATGTTTTCTTTTGGACGGTGGGATTTAGCTTTTAAGGCGGTGGAGAAAGGGCGCCCCGTTGGAGGAGGGCAAATCCTTTATGCGGCAAGTGGTGAGGTTCTACGGGCCCGTGGTCTAGCGGCTATGACGGCGGTCTCACACACCGCAGATCCTGGGTTCGAATCCCAGCGGGCCCACCACGTTCAAAACCGGGAACCTTTGTAGATTACCCCTGAATTAAACCCTCTGAAAAGCCTGCTTTAGCCTGCCCAGCGCATTATCCTGCAAAACTGAGGAAAGAGTCAAAAACAGGCTCCGCTTCAAAAACAGCTTAATAGCACCAAAAATCAAGAGCCCTGGGGGCGCAAGAGGTTGGACCAGAAGTGGGATCCGGCAGCTGGGACCGTGCTCACCCTGCTGATCCTGGCCAGCTCGGTTCTGTTCGAGTTATCGCTCCTCGCACCCGCTGTTTCGGCTTCACCGGCCCCGAGATCCCCCATCTGCATCGATGGCGACAGCAGCTTCACGCCAGGGAATGGAGTCAACGGCGGGGGAGACGGGACGGCCGAAAATCCCTACCTCATAGAGAACTGGTTGATCGATGCCTCCTCGACCCACGGAATCCACATCAGAAACACCACCAAGTATTTCATCATCAGGAACGTGACGGTGGAAAAGGGGCGAGAGAGGTACTACGGAATTTACCTTTACAACGTGCGAAATGGGAGAGTAGAGAACTCCACGCTTGAAAATAACTTGTACGCCCTCTACCTAGAGGACTCGGACTACAACATCATCTCCGGGAACACCGTGAAGAACCACTCCCGGTGCGGCATCCACCTCTCGAACTCTGACCACAACATCATCTCCGGGAACACCATGGAGAGCAACTCCCAGTCTGGTATACACCTCTCGAACTCTGACCACAACATCATCTCCGGGAACACCGTGAAGAAGAACTGGCATGGCATCAGTCTTTCGAGTTCTGACTACAACACCGTCTCAGGGAATGTTGTGGAGAACAGCTCGGAGGGCATCAGTCTTTCGAGTTCTGACTACAACGTCCTCTCCGGGAACATCGTGAAGAACAACTTGGAGGGCATTACTCTCTGGTACTCCAAAAGCAACGTCCTCTCCTTCAACACGTGCACGGGCAACACCGGTAGCGACATCTCCTTCAGCGATTTGGCGAAGTCTACCAGCAACACCCTCGAGGCCAACACCTACGCGACCTCCCAAGGTATCCCCGGGATTTCAAATGTTATCTCTTCCCCCGGCCAGACCTCGGCAGTGATCTCCTGGACGACGGTCGAACCCTCATCCAGCATCGTGGAATACGGCATCACCACGGCTTACGGATGCACAGCCACCGAAGGAGTCACCACCAGCCACTCCGTGACCCTTTACGGCCTGTCCCCCGGCACAACCTACCACTTCCGGGTAAAGTCGGTAAATATCGACAACAACCTGGAAATCTCCGGGGACTTCACTTTCGCCACCCCAACCCCACCAACCAGCTCCCTCCTGCTCCTAGTCGTGGCAGCAGCCTCGCTCGCCGCCCTGCTCTCGGTCATCTGGCACCTGAAGGTCTGGTGGGGAAGAACAGGCCCCGCCCTGTAAATCTAACTTCCAGTCTCTCAAGCCGGACTGGGGTGGAACACCTTTGATGGTCCACAAATCTAGGGTTGTTCCGGCATGTGCTTGCATGGTTCAGAAAAATCCGTGATAGGGGAAGACCATGACTCGCCAACCAGAGTTGAGGGGGCTCGAGCTCAAAATTAGTGAACCACGGCGGATCCGCTCCGGACCCCGCGGCCGTGTTGCGCTTCCTCCTCCGAGAAAGCCCACCTCAGAAGCGGTGGAGTGAGGAGGGAAGTGAAAAGCACCGTGAGAACCGTGAGGGAGAAGAGGTCCTTCCCCACCACCCCTGCCCTCATACCCGTGGCAGCGATGATGAGGGCCACCTCCGCCCTCGGTACCATCCCAATCCCCACCCTCAGGGAGTCCTTCGCTCCTAACCCACCCAACAGCGCACCCAGCCCGCAGCCTACTATTTTGCTCAAAACGGAAACAAAGAGAAAGAGGAGGGCCAGCAGCCTCAACCCCCCGAGGGCCCCCAGATCGGTTCTCACCCCCATGTCCACGAAGAAGAGGGGGATGAGGAAACCGTAGCCCAACGTAGAAACCTTCTCCTTAAGGGAGCTCGACACGGGAGACCGGCTGAGCACCAACCCGACCAGGAAGGCCCCGGTGATGGCCGCCACGTTCACCGTTTCCGCCAGCGCGGCAGCGAGTAGGGCCAGAGCCATTCCCACCGAGAGGATGGCTTCCTCCACCCTCCAGTGGCTTACGCGGGTGAGGATCCTGGGTCCGGCCTTAAAGCCCCCCACCAACACGAGGATGAAGAAGGCGACCATGAAGGCCACGGACTCAAAGAGCCCGAAAACCGAGATACTTCCATAGACTAGGCCCACGAGAAGGCTCAGAACAACGATGCCGAAAATGTCGTCCATGACCGCGGCCCCCAAGATAACCATCCCCACCCTTGTGCCGAGCCGGTTGAGATCGAGGAGGGACCTCACCGACAACCCCACGCTGGTGGCCACCAGAACCCCTCCCGCGAAAGCTGCCTCCTCCCTGGACCAGCTATAGAGGGAGGCCAGGGAGAAGCCGAAGAGGAAGGCCACCACCACCCCCAGCGTTGCCACGATGGCCGCTGGTTTTTCGGCCTTCTTGAACTCCTCGACATCCACGGAGAGACCGGCGAGAAACATGAGGACGATGATGCCTATCTCCGCAAGGGAGTGCACGAAGATTCCTGCCTGGCTCTGAGGATCCAGGCACCAGCAGTTCCCCCAGAGTTCCGCTGAAAGCCAGCCGGCCACGGAGGGACCGAGAAGGATGCCTACCAACAACTCACCGAACACGCTGGGTTGCCTGAGCCTGAGGGCCAGAAGACCGCCCAGCTTGGCCGCGAGGAGGCAGAGGGATAGGTAGAGAAGCATGCGGGAGAACTCTGCCTCCAAGCCTGCACCTACCTCACGAACTTGTGTATTTCGAGGATGTTCTTCACCGAGAGCTGCCCCACCAGCCTACGACCTTTCACCACTGGCAAACGGCGCACCTTGTGCACGCGCATCAGGTTGAGGGCTTGGTAAATGGTCATGTCGGGGGTTGCCGTGATGGGGTTCGGACTCATGATCTCCCTGGCGATTCTAGCCGCCGCCTTCCTGGTTTCTTTCCACAGGGAGCCCACCACCGTTCCCGGGACGTGGGGGTGGAGAGCCTGAAGCACATCGCTCTCCGTGATCACTCCCAAGAGCCTTTTCTTCTCATCCACCACCAGGAGGAAGTCCTCCGCCTGGGTGAGCAGGCGCTCGAAGAGATCCTCGAGGGGGGTATCGGGTGACACCGTGGGTGGTTCCCGGTTCATCACCTCCCTCACCCTCAGGCCATGGAGGATCTTGGAGTTGAGGACCCTCCGGGTGTCTCCCTTCATGCCATTCCCCCCCTTCCAGACCAGGCTTAAAGGCTTCGGCCGAGCTTTTCCCTGACCACCCTGAAGACCACGGTGTTGTGGACATCGGGACACTGGAGTTCCTGAACTAGGTTCACCCAGTCCTCCTGCGGGGTCTCCCGGTAGAGGGCGGTCAGGTAGGGCAGGAAGGCACCTATGGCGTAGAGGCAGACGTTGGCGCTCTTCTCGGAGAGAACGGAGGGCTCCTGTATCACCAGTCTGTCCCCCGGCTTGTAGCCGGCGGCGCAGAAACCCCTCACCTCCTTCACTTCCAGGATTACCCTGTACATCTCCAAAAGAGGGAAGGGGGGACTAAAAAGGCTCCCAAAGGGATTTATCGGGAAAGGGGGAGGGGGTTGAGCCGGGGTAGCCTAGTGGTTAGGCGGTGGGCTGCAGACCCGCTTTACGCCGGTTCGATTCCGGCCCCCGGCTCCTGTGTGACCTGAAGGTGTAAAATTTTTCCCCAACCTTCCAATGCGATACTTAGTCCTACCAGGCCCCACCGAAAGTCCTTAACCTCGCATCGACTACACACTCACTCTCCAAAAGGAAGGCGAGGAGTATGGTTATCCCTCTGGCAGTGCTGGCGGCCGTCTTCCTGCTCGTGGCGGTGAGGCAGGTGGGGAACTTCAGATTCCAGATATGGGAAATCATGTCCCTTGGGGCCCTGGCCGTCCTGCTCACAGGGCAAATCTCCCCTGGGGATGCCCTCCGCTCCATCGACCCCGACGTGATGCTCTTCCTCTTTGGGATGTTTGTGGTGGGAGGGGCACTGGAGGAGAGCGGGTACCTCTCCCGGCTCTCCTCCAGAATGTTCGCGAGGGCGACATCGTGGACTCCCTTCTCCTACTAGTCCTCTTCGGCATGGGCTTCCTCTCGGCCTTCCTCATGAACGACACCATCGCCATCATCGGAACGCCGATAATGCTTTTGCTGGCCCGCCAGCATAGGATTTCCCCCAAGCTCATGCTCCTTGCCTTGGCCTTCGCCGTCACCATAGGTAGCGTCACAAGCCCCATAGGGAACCCACAGAACCTCCTGATAGCCGTGAAGGGTGAGATGCCCGATCCTTTCCTCACCTTCTCTAGGTACCTTCTCCTCCCCACCCTCTTGAACCTGCTTTTGGCCTACCTCCTTCTGAAGCTCTTCTACCGGAGGGAGTTCCACTCTTCCCCCCTCATCCATCCGAAAAACCCGATAAAGGACCCGGAGCTGGCCAGAACATCCAAGCTTTCCCTCCTTCTCTTGGGAGCGATGATAGCCGGAAAGGTGATCCTAGTCTCCTTTTTCCCCTCTTTCGGTTTCAGGCTCACGTACGTCGCCATGGTCCCAGCCCTCTTCGTCCTCCTGCTGGGCCCGAAAAGGAAGAAGGTGCTCCGCAGGGTGGACTGGCACACCTTGATCTTTTTCGCCTCCATGTTCGTGCTGATGAGAAGTGTCTGGAACACGGGCTTCTTCCAGCGGAGGATCGAGGAGGGGGGCTTTAACCTCCTTTCCCTCCCCGGCATCTTCATGGTGAGCGTGCTCCTCAGCCAGCTCCTCTCTAACGTCCCTCTGGTTGCCCTCTATCTTCCCATGCTGGAGCATGCGGGGGCCTCCTGCAGGGAACTCGCGGCCCTGGCGGCAGGAAGTACCGTCGCCGGGAACTTCTCCATCCTGGGGGCGGCCAGCAACGTCACCATCATCCAGAACGCCGAGAAGCGGGGGGAGACCCTCGGCTTCTGGGAGTTCGTCAGGGTGGGGGTTCCCCTCACCTTCCTCAACCTCCTCATCTACTCCACCTTCCTCTACCTCCTCTGAGCCCGGTGCCCGGCAGGATTAAAGGTTAGCAGAAAGAGAGTGATGGGGAGACCCTGCTCATCGACGCACACACCCATCTGTGGGAGAAGGACTGGCTGCCCGAGCCCTTCTGGAAAGGGCTTGCCTCCCTAATCCACCACATGATACCCAGCATGAGCGAGGAGGAGGTTTTGGAAACCGTCATGCCCAGCTTCTGGCACGCCCCTCCAGAAGAATTGCTGGCGGAGATGGACGGTGCCGGAATAGAAAAGGCGATCATCCTCCCCCTGGACTGGGGGTTGAGGCTGGGCGAGCCTAAAATCCCCATCGAAGAACTAAACCGCCTCTTCGCCGAGATCGCCAAGAACTACTCCGACCGCTTCATCGCCTTCGTGGGGGTGGACCCCAGAAGAAAGAACGCCGCGGAAGTCCTGGAGAGGGGACTGGGGGAGTGGGGAATGGGGGGGCTCAAGCTCCACCCCACCTCAGGCTTCTTTCCCAACGACCCCGCGTGCTACCCCCTCTACCGGAAGTGCGAGGAGTACGGGGTCCCCGTCCTCATCCACACCGGCACCGAACCCCCGCCTCTCCTGAGCAGGTTCGCCCGTCCAGTGTATGTGGACGATGTGGCAGCCGACTTCCCAGATCTGAAGATCATCATGGCCCACTTGGGGTTCGGGTGGTGGGAGGAGGCCATGTCCGTGGCCATGATGAAGCCCAACGTGTACCTAGACACGGCGGCGTGGGGCAACTACTGCGAATCCTCCACCTATTTCTACAAGGCCCTCAGAACCATCTGCGACATGGTGGGTAGCGACAGGGTGCTCTTCGGGAGCGACTGGCCCATGACCCCCAAGCCCCTCCTCAGCGAGACCCAGTGGGTGGACAAGCTCAGGAACCCTCCTCCGCAGGTGGAGGCCGCGGGGATAAGGTTCACCTCCGAGGAAATCGAGGCCATCCTGGGAAAGAACGCGGCCAGGGTGCTGGAGCTGTAAGGCATGCTTTTTATCCCTGGTCGAGGAAAAGAAACGTGCCAAAGGTAAGGGTCGGCGACATAGAGATGTACTACGACACCCGGGGGGAAGGCTTCCCCCTTGTGCTCATCATGGGCTTCATGGGGAACGCCGACTGCTGGGACCCCGTATACTTCCTGCCCAGGCTGTCCGAGCGCTTCAGGGTCATCACCTTCGACAACAGGGGGGCCGGCAGGACGGATGTCTCGGACAAGGAGGAGTACTCCATAAAGATGATGGCCGACGACACGGCAGGCCTCATGGAGGCCCTGGGGATAAAGAAGGCGCATGTGCTGGGCATCTCCATGGGGGGGATGATCGCCCAGGAACTGGCCATCAACCATCCCCACAGGGTGGAGAAGCTGGTGCTGGCCTCCACCTTCTGCGGAGGGCCCAAGGCGGTGCCCATCCCGGGGGAAGCCGCCCAGATGGTCACGGAGATTCTTGGCCTCCTCTCCCAGAAGGGCTGGGACCGGGAGGCGGCCGGTAGGCTCATCCCCTTCATCTTCAGTGAGGAATTCATGAAGGAGAACCCGGGTCTGGTAGAGGTGGCCATAGACCTCATCCTCGTCGCCCCCACTCCCCCTGAGGGAATCGTGAGGCAGGTTGAAGCCATCCTGAACTTCGATGCCTGCGACCGCCTCCCCCAGATAAGGGCACCCACCCTCATCCTAGCGGGAAAGAAGGACAGATACATCCCTCCGGAGAACGCGGAGGTCATGGCGATGCGCATACCCAACGCCAAGCTGGTCTACTTCGAGAACTCCGCCCACGAGCTGCAGGAAGATATAGAAAAGGTAACGGAAACCGTGCTGGAGTTCCTCCTCTCCCCTTAACCTTTTAACCCGGAAGGAAAAGTACCAGAGATGGAGGATCCCTTTCGCCTTTTGATGGAGGGCCTTGGTTTTCCCGAGTCTCCCTTCCTCAGGCAAATCCTAGAGTACCTGATGACTTCTGAACAGGCTAGGGTGGCCGCTGCCCTCCCGGGGAGCGTTCAGGAAGTGGCGAACAACCTCGGCATGCCTGAGGAGAAGGTGAGGGGGATCCTGGAGGAGCTGTGGAGGAAGGGGGTGGTCTTCCCCAAAGACTTCGACAAGAGGGACTTCTTCAGGTTCGCCAGGGATCTGGTGCAGCTCCACGACGCTACCCTCGCCACCCAGCACCTCGATCTGGAGAAGGACAAGAAGTACTTCCAGCTCTGGCACGACTTCGGAAGAAAGGAGTTCTACAAGGGAGTGGGGGAGCTCCTGGGAACCCTCTTCACGGAGCCCATCTGGAGGGTCATCCCCGCCAGCGGTGCCCTGAAGGGCCTGGAAGGGGTTCTCCCGTGCGAGGACATCGTGCAAATTGTTAACTCCCAGACCCAGCTGGGGGTGGTGCCCTGCTCCTGCAGGCTGGTGCAGGAGGGGGTGGGGGAGCCCTGCAAGCACACCAGGGAGAGGGAGGTCTGGCACTGCACCCAGTTCCACAGGGGGGCGGAGTATGTGGTGAAGAGGGGCTCTGGGAGGTCCCTGACGAAGAAAGAGGCCCTGGAGGTGCTTGAGAAGGCTGAAAGGGACGGACTGGTACACATGGGGCCCAACCACTCCAAGCTCACCATCAACACCATCTGTAACTGCTGTCCGGACTGCTGCGAGTTCTTCAACTTCTACAGGTACGGAGGGGTCCCTCCAGAGAAGCTCACCGCCAAGAGCAGGTTCGAGGCCTATGTGGACCAGGAGAAGTGCACCGGATGCCAGACCTGTCTGGAGAGATGCCCCTTTGAGGCCGTGGAGCTGGTGAGGCCGGAGGGGAGCAGGAAGTACAAAGCCAGGGTGATACCCGAGAAGTGCTTCGGGTGCGGTGTGTGCGTGGTGGGGTGCGAGGACGGGGCGATGAAGTTCAGACTGGTCAGGCCCCCCGAACACATTCCCTCAGGTTAGCCCTCCTTTCTGAGGTAGGCCGGGCGGAGGGGGCAGATCCTTTCCTCTTCTCTCCCCCCCGAAAAGGGAATAGCGGGAACCCTAGATAAGGCCTTGAAAGGCGAGGTTTCGCCCACTCGGAGCCATGAGCCCCGCCGGCATTATGAGGAGAAAAAGAGGAAAACAGGGGGAGCCAGGAAAACCGCTAGGAGAGGAATTCTGAGCGGTGGGACTCGGTTGTGAGCCGCGCAGGTGGTTTGAATCCGGGACTTGACTGCAGGAATCGGCAGGACACCAGTACCCCCCGCTCTAGGAGTTCCGTCCTGTCCCTTTGGTTCAGCCCTGTTGAAATGGGAGCAAGGCAGTGGGGTTAAATCTGGAGGATTCAAAAAAAAGGGGATGGGCGGGCCCCTGGAACTCCAGTCCAAGGTTCTCTCCTCCAGCCTCTGCACGGGCTGCGGGGCCTGCACTTCCATCTGTCCCTACCTCAACGCGGTGGAGGGAAGGGCCGTTCTCCTGGAACCGTGCGGCAGGGAGGAGGGCAGGTGCTACCTCTTCTGCCCCAGGACGGAGGTGAACCTCCCCCACCTGGAGAGGAGGACCTTCGGGGCCCTCAGGACGGATCCGGTGCTGGGGTTCCACTCCTCCGTGCTCAAAGCCAGGGCGGCGAGGGAAGAGGTGAGGGGAAGGGCGCAGTACGGGGGGACCGTCTCCTCCCTCCTCCTGCACGCCCTGAGGGAGGGGAAGGTGGACTCCGTGGTCCTCACGGGATCCTCCGATGGGGTCTACCCCGAGCCCACGGCAGCTAGAACTGAGGAGGAGGTGCTCCGGTGCGCCAGATCCAGGTACCTGCTTTCCCCCTCGGTGGGGGAGGTGGTGAGGCTGCTGAGGAAGGAAGAGGGGGGAAGAATGGCCTTCGTGGGCACGCCCTGCCAGGTGCTGGCCCTCAGGAAGATCCAGGCCTACGAGGAGGAGTGGGAGGTGTCGAGGGTGGAGCTGGTGGTGGGGCTTTTCTGCACCTGGGCCCTCTCCCACAGGGCCGGGGAGTTCCTCAGGACGAAGCTGGGGGGGAGGAGGGTGAGGAGGTTCGACATCCCTCCACCGCCCGCCAACCTTTTCGTGGCCGAGACGGAGGACGGGAGGGTGGAGCTCCCCCTGGACGAGGTGAGGAGCTTCATCCCGCCCTCCTGCAGGGTCTGCTTCGACATGACGGCGGAGCTGGCCGACCTCTCGGTGGGGATGGTGGAGGGGGAGGAGGGATGGAACACCGTGATCCTCAGGAGCGAGAGGGGGAGGGAGCTCTTCGAGGAGGCGAGCAGGAGGGGGGAGGTGGAGACGGCGCCCCTGGAGAGGGAGAGGCTGGAGCACCTCAGGGAAGCCAGCCTCATGAAGAAGAAGAGGAGCGAGGAGGAGAGGGAGAGACTGGGGGCCCGCTACCTGAAGGAGGTGTAGGATGAGCAGGATAGGACTGGACAGACCCGGGAAGAGGCTGCTGCTGAGCGGCAACGAGGGCATAGCCAGGGGGGCCCTGGAGGCCGGGGTGCAGGTGTGCTCGGGCTACCCGGGGAACCCGGCCTCCGAGGTGGTGGAGGCCCTGCTGGAGGCCTCGAAGGAGTTCGACCTTTACGTGGAGTGGTCCACCAACGAGATGGTGGCCCTGGAGGTGGCTGGAGCCGCGGCTGCCACGGGCCTTCGCGCCCTCACCGCCATGAAGAACCTGGGAGTGGACGTGTGCTCCGACTTCCTGATGACCGTGAACCTGTCGGGGACGAGGGGAGGCCTCGTGCTGGTCACAGGTGACGACCCAGCGGCCCACTCCACCACCACGGAGCTGGACACCAGAAACTACGCCAGGCTCGCGGACGTCCCCCTCCTGGAGCCCTCTACCCCGCAGGAGGCCAAGGAGATGACCAAGTGGGCTTTTGAGCTCTCGGAGGAGCTGGGCCTCCTCTGCATGGTCAGGAGCGTGACCCGACTCTCCCACTCTAGGGGGGTGGTGGAGCTGGGCCCCCTCCACAGGGAAAGGAGAAAGCCCGAGTTCGCCGCTCCTCCCCCCTGGACGTCTGGAAGCTCCACCTTCACCTGCATGTTCCACGATATGCTGCATCAGAAGATGAGGACGGCCGCGGAGAAGTTCGAGACCTCCCCCTTCAACCGGTACGAGGGACCGGAGAACCCCGACCTCCTCCTCCTCACCTCCGGGCCCTCCTACACTTACTCCGCTGAGGCGGTGGAGCTCCTGGGCCTCCAGGACTCGGTGGGAATCCTGAAGCTGGGTACCACCTGGCCCCTGCCAGAAGAGCTGCTCTTTAAACACCTAAGCCACGCCGGGGGGGTCCTTTTCGTGGAGGAGATAGACCCCTTCTTGGAACAGAACGTGAAGGCGCTGGCCGCGGAGTTCGCCTCCAGAGGATTGGGACCCCTCAACTTCTACGGGAAGAAGAGCGGCCATATCCCCGCCGTGGGGGAGCTGAACACGGAGCTGGTCCTCAGGGCCCTTTCCGGGCTGAGAGGGGTGAGCTACTCCCCCAGGCCGCCAGAGTACGCGAGCAGGGGGGAGGAGCTGGTGAGCGGGTACGTGCCCGGGCGCTCCATGGCCTTCTGTCCCGGCTGCCCCCACCGCGCCTCCTTCTGGGTAATGAAGAGGGCCCTGAAGTGGGACGGAAGGGAAGCCGTGGTAACGGGGGATATAGGGTGCTACAGCATGGGCCTCCTCCCCACGGGCTTCTCGGTGGAGCAGACCCTCCACTGCATGGGAGCAGGGATAGGGACGGCCTGTGGCTTCGGGAAGCTGGAGAGGTTCGGGTTCGATCGCCCTGTCGTCTCCGTCTCCGGGGACTCCACCTTCTATCACGCCTGCATCCCCGCTCTCCTCAACGCGAAGTGGAACTCCTCCAACCTCCTGCACGTGGTGCTGGACAACTCCACCACGGGAATGACGGGTCACCAGCCGCATCCCGGCTCGGGGGTGACGGCCTCGGGCGAACCCTCCGCCCCCATAAGGGTGGAGGACCTCTGCAGGGGGATAGGGGTGGAGGTGAGGGTCTGCGATCCTTTCGAGGTGGACGAGGCCACCAGGACCCTCCAGGAGATGCTGAAGGGGAAGGGGCCCAGGGTCCTGGTGCTCAGGCACCCCTGCCCGCTCACCGAGGGCGAGAAGAGGAAGAGGAGGCCCAGGGTGCACGTGAACCAGGAAAAGTGCATAGGGGAGGAGTGCGGCTGCATGGCCTTCTGCTCCAGGGTGCTGGGGTGCCCCGCCAACATCTGGGACTACCCCAAGAACAAGGCCAAGATAGACGAGGTCCTCTGCACGGGCTGCGGGCTCTGCGCCAAGCTCTGCCCGGCAGGGGCCATTGTGGTGGAGGAGGGAGGATGAAGGATCCCCTGAACGTGCTGGTGGTGGGCGTGGGGGGACAAGGGAACCTGCTGGCTTCCCTGCTCATAGGCTCGGCTGCCACCGAGGAAGGCTTCCAGGTATCCGTGGGCGAGACCTACGGCGCCACGCAGAGGGGAGGTTCGGTGATGAGCCACCTCAGGCTCTCCAGGAGGAGGGCCTACAGTCCCCTCATGCCCGAGGGGAGGGGGGACGTGCTGCTGGGTTTCGAGCCCGTGGAGACCCTCAGGGCCCTCGGGACCTACGGCAACCCAGGCATAAGGGTGATGGTGAACCCCAGACCGGTCTATCCCCTGGAGGTCCTCTCCGGGCAAACAAAATATCCCGAGGTGGAAAAGGTCCTGGAGGCCATAAGGGAGCTCTCGAAGGAGGTGGTGGTGGTGGAGGCCACCGAGCTGGCCAAGGAGGCCGGGGACGCCAGAATGCAGAACGTGGTGATGGTGGGATGTCTGGCGGCCTCTGGCTGGCTCCCCCTCCGTCCCGAGAGCTTCAGAAAGGTCGTGGTGGAGCTCTTCGGGGAGAACAGTCCCAACCTGAGGGCGCTGGAGCTGGGGATGGCCGGGGGGAGGAGATGAGCTCCCGGCCAGAAAGGAGGGAACTGGAAAGGGAACTGGCGGGGATGGTGGGAAGGGAGAATGTGCTCACGGAGGAGGCGGACCTCCTCCCCTACTCCGCCGACCACTTCCTGAGGGGCCTCCAGCACTACCTTCCCAAGTTCAAGTTCCTCCCCGACGCCGTGGTCACTCCCCTCGAAACCTCACAGGTCTCCCGGATCCTCAGGTTCGCCTCCCTCCACCGCATACCCGTCATCCCCAGGGGGGCAGGGACCAGCCTGGCGGGACAGCTCATCCCTGTGGAGGGGGGAATCGTGCTGGACCTGAAGAAGATGAACAGGATAGAACCGAGGGTGGAGGACCGCATGGTGGTGGCGGGACCTGGGGCCACCTACGCGGAGCTGAACCGGGAGCTGGAGCGGAGGGGGTACTTTTTCCCCCCGGAACCGGGAAGCGCCATGGCCTGCACCGTAGGGGGGATGGTCTCCACCAACGCCAGCGGCTCGGGGGCCGTGAAGTACGGGGCCACCAGGAACTACGTGCTCTCCCTGGAGGTGGTGCTGGCGGGGGGAGAAGTGGTGAGGCTGGGGAGGAAGGTCGCGAAGTCCGCCTCGGGCTACTCCCTGAAGGACCTCTTCGTGGGGTCGGAGGGGACGCTGGGCGTGATCACGGAGATCACCCTGAGGGTGGAGCCCTACCCGCCCATCCGCAGAACCACCATGGCCGTCTTCCCTTCCTTGGAGGGCGCCTTCGAGGCCGCCATGGAGATCCTGGGCAGGGGCATCACCCCGGCCTCCCTGGAGCTGCTGGACGAGCTCTGCCTCCTCGCCCTGAACATGAGCGGCTTTTCCCTCCCGGAGGGAAAGGGGGCGCTCCTGCTGCGCTCCGACGGGAGGTACCGGGAAGCGGTGGAGGGGGAGATGGAGGAGATGGTGAGGGCGTGCAGAGGGAAGGGAGCGGAAACGGTGGGGGTGGAGGACGAGGCCCTGGGGAGGAGGCTGTGGGAAGCCAGGGAGAAAATCAGCGCCTCCCTCACCAAGCTCCTTCCCAGCCCGGAAACCCCGAGGCTGGTCTTCCAGGCCTCCGTGGATGTGGGGCTGCCCCTTTCCAAGATGCTGGAGTATGTGAGGAGGGTAAAGGCTCTCATGGAGGAAAGGGGTATCATGGGGGTATGTTTTGGTCACGTGGGTGACGGTAATGTTCACATAGGCTCCACTTTCGTACCGGAGTCTCCAGAGCAGGTGGAGAGGGCCAGGAGGTTCCAGGAGGAGGCCATAAGGCTTGCCTTATCCCTGGGAGGGACGCTCACCGCGGAGCACGGGGTGGGGCTGTGGAAGGCCCCCTACCTGGAGGAGGAGCACGGGTACGCGCTGGAACTCATGCGCTCCCTGAAGAGGCTGCTGGATCCGCAGGGGATCCTGAACCCAGGGAAGATGGCCCTGGATGGCATCCCCAGGGTGGCCCTGATGGAGAGGTGGTGGGAGGAGAAATGAGGCTGGAGGAGCTCCGCACCAAAATCAACGCCTGCATGAGCTCCAGCACCGCCTGCGGCCTCTGCCGCACCCAGTGCCCCTCCCTGGAACTCTGGGGGGTGGAGTCCAGGGCGCCCAGGGGGAGGATGGCCCTGTGCGCCCACCTGCTCCGGGGCGATCTTCCCCCATCCAACACGGTGGCGGAGAGGATGTTCTCCTGCGTCCTCTGCGGGAACTGCGACGCGGTCTGCCCGGTGGGGGCGGGACCTTCGAGGGTGATCGAGGCCGCCAGGGAAAGGCTGAGGGAGAGGGGTTTCCTCCCCCCCAAGTACGGGGAGAGGGGCGGCCACGTAGCCAGGGAGCACAACCCCTACCTGGAGCCCCACGCCAGCAGGCTCTCCTGGCTCCCTCCCGGGCTGCACCTCCCCGGGAAGGCCCCCCTGGTCTACTTCGCGGGCTGTACCTCCTCCTACAGGGAGAAGGAGCTGGCGGGAAAGGTGGTGGAGCTGCTGGGGAGGATGGGGCTGGAGTTCACCCTACTTGGGGACGAGTGGTGCTGCGGTTCTTTCCTTCTCAGGACGGGACAGGGGGAAGCGGACGGTGCGACGGTGGAGGGAATGGCCAGGCACAATCTGGAGGAGGTGGGAAGGAGGGGGGCGAGGGAGGTGGTGGTGAACTGCCCGGGCTGCTACAGGGCTTGGAAGAGCGACTACCCTGAGCTCGGAGTGGAGCCAGAAGTGGGGGTCCTGCATCTCGTGCAGCTCCTAGACAGGGAGAGGGGGAGACTGAGGGCGGAGAGGGGGGGAGAGGTGAGGGTGACCTACCACGATCCATGCCACCTGGGGAGGCACATGGGGGTGTACGAGGAGCCCAGGAGACTGCTCTCCTCCCTCCCTGGGGTGGAACTCGTGGAGATGCCCAGAAACAGGGAGAACTCCTGGTGCTGCGGGTCTGGAGGGGGCTTCAGAGCCGGCTATCCCGACGCTTCCAAGCAGGTGGCCAAAAGGAGGCTGGAGGAGGCAAGGGAGACGGGGGCCCAGGTGCTGGTAACCGCCTGCCCCTTCTGCCTGAGGCAGCTTAGGGAAACGGCCGAGGCCTTCGGACTAGGGCTCAGGGTGGTGGACCTGGTCGAGTTCCTGCTGGAGAGGTGGGGATAGGTGGAGCTCTGGTTCTTCAGGGGGTGCATGAGCACCTTCAGGGAGAGGGGAATAGCGGAGGCCACGGTGGAGATCCTCAGGAAGGTGAGCCTGCCCTTCCGCCTCTTCGATCGAGAGACCTGCTGCGGCTCCGTGCTCTTCAGGACGGGGCAGGTGGAGGAGGCGGAGGAGGTGAGGAGGAGGAACGAGGAGGAGTTCTCCAGGCTGGGGGTGAGGAGGCTCCTGACGGCCTGCCCAGGCTGCTACTCGACCTTCCGCAGGGAGTACTCCCTGCCAGGGGTGGAGGTGCTGCACCTCACCCAGCTCCTCCGCGGCCTGCTTGTGGAGGGGAGACTGAGGCTGGGGAGAAGGGAGGTGAAAGCCACCTACCACGACTCCTGCCACCTGGGGAGGGAATGGGGGCTTTATGAGGAGCCCAGGGAGATCCTGAAAAGCGTGCCCGGGCTGGAGCTCTTGGAGATGTCCCTCTCCCGCGAGTTCTCCCGATGCTGCGGGGCGGGGGGAGGGGTGAGGTCGGCCTTCCGGGAGCTCTCTTCGGCAGTGTCGCGCAGCAGGGTGGGGGACGCTCTGGAAGCAGGTGCCCAGCTCCTGGTCACTTCCTGCCCCTTCTGCTACCACCACCTGAGGGAGGCCGCAGAGGGGAGGATGGAGGTGAAGGACCTCTCCATGCTGGTGAGGGAGCTGATGGAGGGATGAGATGGGCCTGTACGAGGAGACCGGGGAAAGGCTCAGGAGGGGGATGGAGGGGGGAAGGGCGGAAACGCTGAAGGTGATTGCCTCGGTGGTCCTCTCCAGGCTGAGGGCAGACGGTGGAAGGCTCAGGAAGATGATGGAGAGGTACAGGAGGATCAAGGAGGGCGCGGTGGGGAGGCTGGAGGAGCTGGTGGGGCTGGCGAAGGACTCACTGAGGGCGGTGGGGTGCGAGGTATTCGAAGCCCGAAGGGGGGGCGAAGCGGTGGACTACCTGCTGAAGCAGATGGGTGATGAGAGGGTGGTGGTGAAGTCGAAGTCCAACACCCTGAAGGAGCTGGACCTGGTGGAGAGGCTGGAGGAGAGGGGGGTGGAGGTGGTGGAGACCGACCTGGGCGACAGGATCATCCAGCTGGCCGGGGAAGAACCGCTGCACCCGGTTGGCCCGGCCGTTCACCTCACGCTGGAGGAAGTGGCCAGGGCCCTCTCCAGGGAGGTGGGGAGGGAACTGCCGCCCGACGTGGAGGAGATCATCAAGGCCTCCAGGCTCAGGCTCAGGGAGAGGATCCTGGAGGCGAAGGTCGGCCTCACAGGGGCCAACGCCATCGCGGCGGAGGAGGGGGCGGTGGGGCTGGTGGAGAACGAGGGGAACATCAGCCTCATCACCAGACTGCCTGAGAAGCACCTGGCGGTGGCGGGAATAGAGAAGATCGTGCCTACGCTGGAGGATGCGGCCACGGTGATGAAGACCTGCGAGGCCTTCCTCACGGTGACGGGGGCCTACCACTCCTTCATCAGGGGACCCTCAAGGACGGCGGACGTGATGGGGATAGAGCAGTTCGGGATGCACGGGGCGAAGGAGGTGCACGTGGTCCTGCTGGACGGATGGAGGAGGGAGGCCGTGAGGATGGGGCTGGAGGAGGTGCTCTACTGCTGCAACTGCGGGGCCTGCCTCTCGGTCTGTCCCGTCCTGCTGGAGGCGGCCCAGGCCTTCTCCTCCAGGGTGGGGGCGGGGCCCGTAGGGGTGGTGAGGACCTGGTTCGTGCTGGGCCCGGAGGAGGCGGTAAGGGCGGGACTCTTCGCCTGCACGGGCTGCGGGGCCTGCAGGGAGATCTGCCCCGGCTCCATAGACTTTCCCAGCATCATCGAGAGGCTGAGGGCGGAGGCATGCGAGAGGGGGCTCGTGCTACCTCCCCACATTTCGGTGGCGGAGAACATACGGAAGACGGGGAATCCGTTCGGGGAGAGGAGGCCCCAACCGTAGCTTTTCGCGGTACCTGTTTTGAGCAACCTGAAGGGCAAAACCACATTCCCGAAGGCTTAAAAAAGTGCCCCCGAAGTAAAAGCAGTATGCCGGTACCCTTAAATGCGGTCGTTGAAATCACCCGATGTTGGTTTTCAAAAAAACTGGGGTACCACACCGATACTTCGATTCCAGTTAGGCCTAGCAGGGAAAGCGTCAAAGCAACGACCCCTATGGATATAGATTTGATTTGTACGCACCCCAAATTGGACAAAGTTTCGATTCCCTTCGAACCTGGCGAACTACCGAAGAATCTGCTGGTTGAATGTAAAGGATGGTTTGAATACCCCGGAGCTTCATACGATCTTCTTGGAAGGCTTTCTAGTGATATTGAATTGATGAAAGGGAAAAAATTTGTTCCAAAAACAATTCCGAGGCGGGAGTTGAAAAACACTTTTTTAAAAGAGGAGGTCTACGAGAAGGGAAAAGAGATATTTGGCTCGGAGGATTTCGGAAGAGTGCTCGTCTGTCCACACCTGCATGAAGAGCACACCATGGGGAGTAGGAAAATAAGGAAAGGGGAGGTCATCGAGACCTTAAGAGAAAAAGGCGTGTTTGTAATAGAAATACCCCACATTCTAAACGATTTAATCAGATATTTGAAGGATCCGAGTTCAAAAGATTACCGGAGGAAAGATTTCGTGCTGGAATTGTTACATCTGGTAGATACTTACAGCGTCATTGGACCAAGAGATAACCTTTCCGCGCCCAGCAAGTGACGAACTCAATTGTTCGAAATTGGTAACACCGCCAACTGCATGCGGTTCTCCTCGCTATTCGAATCCGATTGCGGGCGCTGGAGATATACCGGTGAAATTTTCCTTTTTCCAAACATCGCTACCAGTACAGGGTTTCTGGCCGCAAAAACTTGATTTCTGTGCGGGAAGAAGCGCTGCACTTTTGTAACGCCCCTCCATTTGGTAAGAACATGACTTCGCCCGGGGGACTGAGGGATATCAGCATGAAACAACTCATTGTTTTTCCTTTCCAGATGAAGGAGCAGCCGGGGAATGGATTCTAGCTCACTTTCTCCTCTACAACCAACTTGGAAATCCCGCACTGAAACCGAACCTCAAAGAAAAAGCTCCTATATTCCCAAAAAAGAGGGTGAAGGTGCCGGAAACCAAGAAGAGGGCCCTGAGGCTCATCCTCCTGCTGGGTCTGGTGAGCCTGCTGGGGGACGTGGTGTACGAGGGGGTCAGGGGCGTGGCCGGTCCCTTCTTGGCCTCCCTGGGGGCGAGCGCCGCCGTGGTTGGGGCTGCCTCCGGCCTGGGTGAGTTCCTGGGGTACGGCCTCCGCCCCCTCTCCGGCTACCTCTCGGACCGCTGGGGATACTGGCCACTAACGGTGGCGGGCTACCTCCCCCTCCTCCTTCTTCCCCTCCTAGGTCTGGCAGGCTCCTGGGAGCTGGCCGTCCTCCTCCTGCTGGTGGAGAGGACGGGAAAGGCCGTGAGGACTCCTCCTAGGGACGCCATCCTCTCCCATGCGGCCTCCCGGGTGGGGAGGGGATGGGGCTTCGCCCTCCACGAGGCCCTGGACCAGGTGGGAGCGGTGATCGGCCCCCTCTTCCTCGCCCTCCTGCTCTCCCTCAGGGGGTACAGGGGGGCCTTCACCCCTCTCTTCTTCCCTGCCCTCCTCCTGCTGGTCTTCCTCCTCCTGAGCTGGAGGCTCTATCCCCATCCCTCGAGGCTGGAGAGGGGGGGAAGGGGAGGGATCCCTGGCAGCTTCAGGCTCTACCTCCTCTTCGTGGTCCTCTCCACCTGCGGTTTCCTGACCTTCCCCCTTCTGGCCTACCGCCTCACCTCCTCCTTCTCCGACACCGAAATCCCCCTCCTCTTCGCCCTTGCCATGGGCACGGACGCCCTCCTGGCCCTCTGGGCGGGAAGGACCTACGACCGGAAGGGCCTCTCCTCTCTCCTCCTCGTTCCCCTCCTCTCCCTCCCCGTCGCCCCCCTGGCCTTCCTGCTGGGGGGGAGGGCGGCGGGCCTCGTAGGCGTGGTGTTCTGGGGGGCGGCCATGGGCACGCAGGAGACGGTGATGAGGGCCGCCGTGGGTGAGGTGGTTCCCTCCGCGAAGAGGGGTACCGCCTACGGGCTCTTCTCCTCCCTCTACGGGCTCTCGGGCTTCGCGGGCAATGCCCTGATGGGCCTGCTCTACCCCTCCCCCCTCCTGCTCGCCGCCTTCTCCGTCGCGGCCGAGCTCCTCTCCCTACCCTTCCTCCTCCGCCTGGTGAGAGGATGAGGAACAACGTCAGGGTTCTCCTCCTCTCCGCCGCCGTCGTCAGCTTCTCGGTGGGCCTGGCCTACCCCTACTTCTCCGAGTACGCTTATTCCCTCACCGGGAATCCGCTGACCGCTGGCATGATCAGCTCCCTGCGGAGCCTCGTCTGCGTCTTTTCCTTCTTGGCGGGGGGGCTGGCGGCGGACAGGCTGGGAAGGAAGAGGCCCATCGTGTGGGGCACCGCCCTCCTCGGTCTTTCCCTCCTCCTCTACTCCCTGGCCCGCGGTACCTTCGACCTCGTGGTGGCCGCCCTGCTGGAGGGAGCCGCCTACTTCTACTTCCCCTCCTTCAACGCCATGATCATGGACTCCGCCAGGAAGGGCCTGCTGGGGATGTTCACGCTGGCCGTGGTGGCTGAGCACCTGCCCTACTCCCTTTCTCCCGTGCTGGGGGGGATGATGAGGGACACTTGGGGCTTACCCGGGCTCAGGACGGCCTTCCTGGCCGGTGGTACCGTGATCCTGGCCGCGGCGGTGGTTAGGTCCTGGTCGCTCACCGAAACCCTGCAGGTAAGGAGAAAAACGGTATGGAACCCCCTGAGGGACTTCCTCTCCCTCCACAGGCTGCTTAAGGGCCTGATCCTGCTCAGGATCCTCCTCCTCATCAGCGCCCTCGCCATGTTCAACTTCTTCCTGGTGCTGTACGCGGTGAGAGACTTGGAGCTGATGAGCTTTGCGGAGTTCGGACTGGCCCTGGCCCTTTCCTCTCTTGCCTACCCTCTGGCCCTCCCCCTCAGCCGGAGGCTCGGCCAGGCGCCTCTCTCCTTCCTCTACAGCCACCTGCTCTTGCTGGAGAGCCTCTCCCCCCTCCTCGTCCTCACCCGCTCCGTTTCGGGGATTTTCCTCTCCCTTATCATCATCAACCTGTGCGGCTCCCTCACCTACGGGGTGGAAAGGGGCTCGGTGGCCCTCCTCACACCTCAGGCCCTGAGGGGGAGGGCGGAGGCTTTCGTGGACCTCTCCTTCTACCTCGGCTCCTCCCTGGGAACCGCAGCGGGCGGCTACCTCTACTCCCTCTCCCCCCCTTCAGTGATGTGGGCCTCCTTCCTCCTCTTCCTCTGCGGGGCTCCCCTCTCCTTCCTCCTCTTCAGGGGATGGCCCAGAGAGGTTCCCAGGCGCTTCTGACCAGCAAACAGACGCACCTCTGCCCGAGATACTATTTAAACACCGGGAGATGATGCCTTCCAGATGAAGCTCGGGCTCTCCAGCCTGCTCTTCGTGAAGGGGAAACTGGAGGAGGCCCTGCCCCTGGTCCAGGAGCTGGGGTACGAGTGCCTGGAGGTGATCTACGAGGTCCCCCACTTCTCCCTGAGGTGGGAGGAGGACCGGGAAAGGCTGAGGGACCTCGGGAGGGAGCTGGAGGAAAGGGGATTGGAGCCCTCCGTCCACACCAGCTTCGTGGACCTGAACCCAGTAAGCCACCTGCCGGAAGTGTTCGAGCTCAACCGCAGGCTTGCCGAGAGGGGAATGGAGGCCTGCAGGCTCCTGGGCGGAGAGGTGGTGGTGGTGCACACGGGATCCAGCAGGGTGCCCACCAGCGAGTTCTTCGAGCTGAGCAAGAAGAAGTGCCTCTCCCTCCTGCGCTCCCTGACCTCCCGGGCGAGGGAGGTGGGGGTGAAGCTGACCGTGGAGAACGGGATGACCATCTCCAGCCCCTTCTCGACACCGGGGGAGCTGAGGGAGGTGGTGGAGGAGGCGGGGGCGTGGATAACCTACGATGTGGGGCACGCGAACCTGAGGGAGAGGGCTGAGGGGAGGAAACTCGACGTGCGCTCCCACATCAGGGCCATGGGGAAGAGCCTTCTGCACGTTCACGTTCACGACAACAGGGGAGGGGACGACGACCACCTGGTGCCAGGTGAAGGGGAAATCGATTTTTCCTCCCTCTCCTCCTCTCTGCATGAAGCGGGCTACAGGGGGATGGTCATAGCCGAGCTCTGGGATCCAGAACGTCCAGTGGAGGCGGCCAGGAGGGGAATGGAGAGCCTCCGCAGGTACTTCCGGTGACCCAGCGGAGCCAGGACCTGACCCTCTGAGACCGCCTTCCTCCCGTAGGGATGCAGGCAAACACCTTCCAACTCTTAGCCATCCCGCGGTCCCTCTCGCCCTTTTCTCCCGAGCTAAAAGCTTGCGTTGTTTCCGGCGGAGGGGCGCTTATACATTCCTCTCCCAAAAAGCCCCACCTTCCCTCAATTATCCTTCGACGTCACTAGAGGGTTTTGATTTCTGTTTCGATCAATTCTATTTCGATCTCTTTTCTGATATCGCTGACGAGCTTCTCAACGCTGAGTACGTTGGCCTCCGGTGGATAGACTCCCGCCCTAACCCCTTCTGTCCCTGCAAGCTCCAGGGCAGCCAGCGCCGCTGGCAGGGCTGTGGCTTTCGCTGCGTCTTTGCATGCTATGCCATATTTGAGGACGCGTTCCCCTCCTTCCTTAACACCTCTAACAACCACTGCCAGGCCGAGACCTCTCAGAGCGTAGTCACCTAAGCGCTCGTAAAGGGGCCCAATTGACTTCTCCATCGCTTCGGGGGGCGTTATCTCGAACAGCGCCAGGGTTATGCCCAAAGCAACCTCTCTGGCCTTAAAAACATGTCCGCCTATCTTTATTTCCTTCAGGCTCGTCAGCTCAAGAGTCGAGAAAACCTTTGCTATCTCGTTTAGGTCTGAGGGCCAGATCCCTCCCTTATTGCAGACATTTTTGACTTTGATGTACCTCGGTATTGTGACGGGCTCGGGATGGCCCGCATGAGCAACTTCCCACGTACCCACAGGCTCTGGAAACTCGTAGTGTTCCGGCTCTGAAAGGGCTCTAACCCTGATCCACTCCCCGTTTTTATAGGTTGGAATCATGCCCGTTATGGCGTGGAAATAGTGGTCTATGATGGCCGGCCCCATGGTGGGATCTATGGCTGTCCAAACCCAGTAGGTTCCAATGTCGGAAACCTCATCCAGCTTTTGCGCCCCATGACGGGCCAGAAGGTTTGTTATTCCCGGTGTTGCTCCCATTCCGATGAGGGCCGTAACCCTCCTCTCCTGCGCCTCTCCATGGAGTTTTAAGGCTTCTTCCGTGGCGTCGTAATCATCATTTATGTCGACGAAGTTAACGCCGGCCCTCAAAGCGGCCTTCAGGACTGGAACACCAAACTTGTAAAAGGGGCCCAGTGCGCTAACGGCCACGTCAAAACCCCTTATGGCATCCACCAAAGCTTCGGATGCGGCATCAACCTGCAAAACTTTTACGCTGCCGCCGACTGTCTCCGCTATCTCTTCAGCTTTCTCAACGTTTTTGTCAGCGATGGTTATTTCCGAGGATGGGTCCAGACTACGCAGTTCGGAGACTATTGCTGAACCGATGTGACCTGCTCCTCCAAGGACAAGTATTTTTGGCACGATAGAAGTAGTATCAAGGACTTATAATTCTTTCAACACTACCGCACTCCACCCAACCCGAAAGCGGCATGCCGGCCTTCCGAGAGGGCACGTTTCCAGAAAAATGGGATAAGGGACTAAGCGAACTCAGCCGTAACGGTGGTGAACATCGGACCCCTCACGTCCACCCTCTTCCTTCTGGAGGTCAGGTAGCGCTGCGCCACCTCCTCCACCACTACATTGATGTCGGAGGGCGACTTCACGTTCCTCACCCTCACCTTCACCGGTTTTCCCTCCTCCGCTGCCTCCTCTATCCTGCGGGCTGCCAGCGAGGCCAGCGCACCCATGTAGGTGATGCCCGTGTCCACTCCCTCCCTCCTCACCTTCCGGAGGAACTCGTCGTCCTTCCATCCCTCTGGGGGAACCCCCACCAGGTTGCCGTCGAAGATGTAGAGGGTGTTGAAGCCTGCGGGTCCTATGAGCTTCGTCCCCTCCTCCGGCTCCACCAGCTTCACCACCACCCTCCTCCCCCCCACCTCCCCCCTGTAGACCTCGAACTCACAGGGACTGGGAGCATCGGCGTGCTCCCTGGCCCCCTTCAGGATGGCTTCCGCTATCCTCCTTCCCTCCTCCGTCAGGGGCTGCTCCCCCACCCTCACCATCCCCGCCAGCTCCCGATCGGAAAAGGAGGGCTCGGCGTAGAGGTAGGGATAGACCAGCCTCCTCACGTCCCCCTCCCCCATCCTGATCATCAGGAGCCTCTCCAGCCCTATCCCTAGGTTGAAAACGGGGTAGGGGATGCCGTAGCGGCTGAGGGCCACGGGGCTGTACATTCCCCCGTCCGCCACCTCCACCTCCTCACCCCTGGAGGTGAGGAAGACCTCGAACTCCATCCCTGGAGCGTAGTACTTGGAGGTGGCTCCCTTCATCCTGAGCTCCACCTCCCCGAACCCCAGCCTTTTGAAGATCCTCCTGGTGACCTCCTTCCCGTCCTCCAGGGAGAGGTCCTCGTCCATCTCCACCAGGGAAGCGGTCCAGGACTCGTAGAGGTGGGTCCTGTCCAGCCTCTGCTCCCTCCTGAACTTAGGCCCTATGGAGAAGAGCTGGACGGGCAGCGGCTCCCTCTTCAGGAACTCAGCCAGGGCCGGGAACCAGAGGGAGGTGGTGTGGGAGCGGAGGGAGAGGGTGGAGGGGACGGGCTTCATCTCCCTGAACTTGGGGAAGATTCCCTGCACGATGCTGGAGGCCTCCTCCTCTGAAACCCCCAGCTCCTCCACCATCGCTTCCAGCAGGTCGTCGGCGCTCACCTCCCCCTTCTTGTACCTCCTCAGGAGGGACTGGAGCTCCTCGAACCTGTTGAAGCCGGGAACCAGCCTCCGCACGGCCTCCCTCTCCTTCCTGCTCATGCCTATGTCCGGCCTTTCCAGACCCGCCAGGAAGAAGACCCTGTCCAGGATCACCGGCGCCTCCGGCCCGTACTGCTTCACCACCTCCGACGACTCCACGATCATGGGCAGGACCACCTCCGCGAACCCCTCCTCCAGCAGCACCTTCCTCACCTCCACCAGCAGGTCCATGAGGGGGTGGGTCCTGGTCTTCCTGGCGTGGCGGTGGGAACCCTTCTCCTCCCTCAGGAGCCTCCTGCTCTCCCTCCAGGCCCTCTCGAAATCCTCCTCGGCCTGGGCCTTTATCCTCTCCACCTCAAACTTCAAGCTCTCAGACCGGATGGGGTTACAACACTAAAATACTACTTTACCCTCTCTATCTTGCGCCTTCCCAGGGCCTCTATGTACTCGACCTCTGCGCCTTCCTTGATGTCCCCCCTGAGCTCCATCGGGATGGGGAGTTCGAAGGTCTCGTAGGTGGTTAGGTCCATGAGCTGGGCGCTGTTCTTCACCACCGCCAGCACCTGGGCGTTCCCCCTCTTCACGATGGGGACCTCCACCTTGGCGCTGGTGGGCTTTATCACCGTTCTCTTCTGACCGTCGAAGAAGCTTATGGCGTCTATCTTCGCCTTCGCGTGCCCGTGCTTTCCGGGGGCGGAGGTGCTGTAGCCCACGATCCTGCAGGGCTCCCCGTCTATGATGATGAACCTGCCCTCCCTGAGCTTTCCCACTTCCACTACCTCTTTCATGGAGTTCTACTACTCTAAGCCAGCTCCTTTAAAGAGGTTTTTGATTCCTCCATCTCCAGAAAACCGTGACCCCCTTCGGTGGGGTTAAAAGAAGCCTCAACCGAGTAAGGGTGGTGACACGGATGAGGGTGGGGGTGGTGGCCCGTCTCGATTTTCCTCCCGCTCTCGAGTTCGTCCGCAAGCTCCTGAAGACCGCACCGGAGGGATCCATGGTGCTGGAAAAGAAGCTGGCCAAGAGGCTGGGTAGGAAGGGAAAGGAGGTGGGGGAAATGGAGGTGGAGGCCCTCCTCACCGTGGGTGGGGACGGCACCCTCCTCGGCGCTCACCTGCTCGCCCCGCACCTCCCCCTCCTGGGCATCCACCTGGGCAGGAGGGGCTTCCTCGCGGAGGTCCCTCCCTCTGAGGCCGAGGAAGCCGTGAAGAAGATGCTGAGGGGGGAGCTGGAGGTGGAGAGGAGGATGGCGCTGGCCACGGAGGTGGGAAAGAAGAGGCTCCCCGACGCCATCAACGACGCCTGCGTCACCTGGCTCCTGCCGGGAAAGTCCGTTTCTTTCAGGGTCCTGGTGGAGGGCGAAGCTCTCTACGAGGCCAGGGGGGACGGAGTGGTGGTGGCCACCCCCACCGGGAGCACCGGGCACTCCCTCTCAGCGGGAGGTCCCGTGGTGGAGCCCGGGATGGAGGCGCTGGTGCTCACCCCGCTGTGTACCTCCCCCCCCATCCCTCCCATGGTAATCCCGAGCTCCAGGAAGGTAGAGGTGGAGGTGACGAGAGCAGACAACCAGGCTTCCGTCGTGATCGACGGGCAGTTCCTGGAGAGGGTGGAGCCCGGAGAAAGGATCTCCCTCTTCAAATCGGAGCGGCCCGTCTCCTTCCTGAGGTGGAGGGGCAACTTTTACAGGAGGTTGAGGGAGAAGATATGGTGAGCAAGGTGTATGTTCTAGACACCTCTGCCCTGATAGGGGGTTTCTCTCCGGGGAAGGAAGAGACCGAGCAGGTAACCGTAACCTCGGTCCTGGACGAGCTGAGGGGGGGACTCTCCCGCTCCAGGCTGGAGGCCGGCCTGCTGGGCAGGAAGGTCACGATCCTGGAACCACCAGCCGGGGAGAAGGTAGAGGTGAAGAGACTGGCGGAGAAAACTGGCAACAGGCTCTCCGACACGGACCTGGGGCTTCTCGCCCTGGCCCTCTCGCTGAAGAAGGGGGGGAGGGAGGTGGAGGTGGTCACGGACGACTACGGCATCCAGAACCTGGCGGGCCTCATGGGAATACCCTACCGGGGGCTGCTGATGCCTGGTATAAAAGAGGTGCTGAGGTGGTCGAAGGTCTGTCCCGCCTGCGGGAGGAGGTACTCCGTGAAAGCCGTGCGCTGCTCCGCCTGCGGTTCCGAGCTCAGGAGGGTGGGAAGGAAGACGGGGGTATGAGGATGTGGAAGGGAAGGGAGAGGGAGACGCTCAGGCTGCTTGGGCTTCACTCCGAGGCCGTGCTGGCGGTGGTGAGGAAGTTCGAGGAGATGATCCAGGCCTTCTCCTCCTTCGAGTGGGAAAGGGCCTGTTGCCTGGGGAGGGAGGTCACCCTCTTGGAAAGTCAGGCTGACGACAGGCTGGGAAAGTTCAACCGCGCTCTGGCCGGTGGGGCCTTTCTACCCGCCTACCGCGGTGACCTGGCCAGGTTGGGCTCCCAGCTGGACAACGTATCGGACGTGACGGAGGAGGTGAGCAGGACCATCCTGAGCAGGGAAAGAACCTGGAAGGTGATGAAAAGGGCGGGAAAGAGGATGGAGAGGCTGAGGGAGGGAATGGTGAAGATGGGGGAGCTGGCCAAGTGCTGCACGGAGGCCCTCTCCTCCTCCGTGAAGACCCTCCTCTCCAACATGGACCTGGCGGAGGCTCAGGCGAAGGAAGTGGGGAGGAGGGAGCACGAGTCTGATCTGATAGAGCAGGGGCTGATCGTATACCTCTACGAAAGGGAGAAGGACCTCGATCCCCTGACCGTCATGCAGCTCGACCAGATCATCCACGGGATAGGGGACATCTCGGACCAGGCGGAGGAGGCCAGCCACCTCCTGCTCATCCTCATCTACGGTTTCAGGGTTTGAGTCACCGGAAGTAGAGGGCGTAGAAGAGCCCACCCAGCGCGAAGGTGAGGAGGGGACAGAGCACCCAAACCAGGACCAGATCCCTCACCCTCCTCGTCCTCACCGTGGAGACATCCATGGCCAGGCCCGCCCCCACCACGCTGGCCACGATGGCATGGCTCATGGAAACCGGAAGGCCGTACTGGGTGAGGAGGTGCACGCTCAGGCCCGCGCTGAGCTGGGAGGCTATGGCGCTGGTGGGCGAGAGGGGGGCCAAACCGCTCCCCACGGTCCTCACCACCCTTTCTCCCAGGGCGAAGGCGCCCGCCACCACGAGCGCGGCACCTCCAAGGGCCATGGTGCGGAGAAAGGAAGGGGTGAGCTCACCCCTTCTGGTGGCGAAGAAGCTCCCGATCACGGTGCCCAGGCCGTTGGCTCCCATCACGTACGCCATGTAGCATCCGCTGGAAACCACGCCCAGGGAAAAGAGGAGGTTCAGACCTGCAGGGTTCTTCACCGAGAGGAAGAGGTGCCTGAGGGCGCGGCAGAGGAAAAAGGAGAGGAGGAGGGAGAGGAAGGGGGTAAAGCACCAGGCCAGCACCACCTGCAGCACCTTTCCCCCCTGCAGTCCGACCCCCCCGGGGCCCACCATCAGGCTTCCCGACATCCCACCTCCGATCATTCCCCCCAGGATCACCTGATGGGTGGAGAGGGGAACGCCGAACCAGGCGCTGACCACCACCGCCGCGCCGGAGAGGAGCAGAACCAAGGAAAGGGGAAGGGGATGGTCCGAAAAGAGGGGTCCGGAGACCACCTCCCTGCCCACGGGCTCCACCAGCTTCCCCCCCTCAAGCACGGCCCCCAGGAAGAGGAAGAGGGCGAAAAGCAGGACGGCCCTCCGGTAGGAGAGAATCCTGGCCCCCACCGCCGTCCCCATGGCGTCGGCGGTGTCGCTCGCACCCATGCCGGCGGCCAGGAGGAGGGAGGCCGCTATGGGAAGAAAGAGAGAGAGCTCCATCCCCTCACCCGGCTGTCCCCTCAGCGCCCACGAACCTCAGCAGGGCCTTACCCACCCTCTCCAGCGTGTGGAGCTCCAACCTGGGAGGAAGGTCCTCCTCCGTGTGCAGGTACTTCCACCCCCTCCTGCCCGCCCCGTTGAGCCTGAGGAGCTTCGAGAGGGAGGAGGCCCTGCGGAGCCCCGTGTCTGCGGTGAGGGTGGTGGCCGAAAATCCCTTGCGAACCAGGGGAAGGTGGTCGTGGACGGAGAAAACAGTCCACCACTCCCCCGGCTTGAGGCCCTCCTCCCTCAGGCACCTCCCCACCTCCTCGTTGAGGTCCCGCGGGGTCTTTGTCCTGCGGAGGAGACCACCCCCCACCACCAGATATGCTCTTCCCACGCCCACCGTATCCACGTTCAGGATGCGATCCTCCCTCCTGAGCATCCCCCCGGAGGCGAGGACCCTTGCTCCCCGGAGGCCTTCCTCCTCCGCTCCCGTGAACACCAGGAGCAGGGGCGGTCTGGGGCTGAGCTGGGAGCTGATCCTGGCCACCTCCAGGAGAAGGGAGACCCCCGAGGCGTTGTCGTTGGCCCCGGGTGAGACCCTGGAGGAGAGGGAGAGAAGGCGGAGGGAGGGGAAGAGGGCGAAGAGGAAGAGGGAGAGGAAACCTCCCCAGGGCCAGAGGGAGGGGAAGAGGAGCCTGAGGAGGAGAAGGAGGGAGGGAAGAAGGAAGGAGAGGGGAAGGAGGAGGAGGGAAATCTCCAGCAGGCCCGGACGTGAGACGCAGGGGGCGGAGTCCCTGTGCGCCAGCAGCACCCTTCTCTCCCCCTCGCCCTCCACCTCCGCCAAGAGATTGCAGGTCTTCTTTTGGGGGAGGATCCTGTCCGACATCCCGGAAAGGAGGAGGAAGAGGGCCCAGAGGAGAAGGGAGGGAAGGGGTGGAAGGAAAAAGGCGAGGGAGAGGAAGAGGAGGCCCGCCGAGAGCCGAAAGACCAGGAGGTGGGTCCTGTCCACGAAGCCAACCTCCTGCACGCGGACCTTTAGGCCGTACTCCCTGAGCCTGGAGGAGAGGTACTCCACCGCCCTCCTGTCTCCCTTGCTCCCCGCCCTCCTGGGCCCTATCTCGTACGCCAGCCTGTCCACGTGCTCAAAAACGTTCTTCACCTCAAAACCGATCATGCACGACTTCCATCGAAAAGACAAAATTTAAATATGAAATCACAGAGAAAAAAATGGTCGTTTTCTGGGAGTTGAGCTGGTGGAGAGAGACCCGAAGAACTTCACCGGTACCACCACCGTGGGAGTGGTCTGCAAGGACGGCGTGGTGCTGGCCGCGGACACCAGGGCCACGGCCGGACACCTCATCGCCAGCAAGAGAGCCAAGAAGCTCTACGAGATAACCGACAGGGTGGCCGCCACCGTGGCCGGAGGAGTGGGGGACGTGCAGGCCCTTGTCAGGATGCTGAGGGCTGAGGCCTCCCTCTACACGGTGAGGGAGGGCAGGCTCATTCCGGTGAGCGCCGTGGCCAAGATGGCCTCCAACCTCCTCCACTCGCAGTTGTTGCTACCCTACCTGGCCCACCTGCTGGTGGGAGGAGTGGACGAGGGTGGGCCGAAGCTCTACTTCGTAGGCACGGAAGGTACCCTCACGGAGGAGAGGATGGTGGCCACGGGATCGGGATCCCCTGTGGCCTACGGGGTCCTGGAGAGCGAGGTGAAGGAGGGGGCCAGGGTCAAGGAAGTCCTGCCCGTGGCCGTGAAAGCCATCAGGACCGCGATGAAGAGGGACATCGCCACCGGCAACGAGGTGGAGGTGCTGGTGATAAGGGAGAGCGGCATCCAGGCCCTCTCCCCAGAGGAGATCCTGAAGCTTTCCTGATCCTTCCGGCGTGAAGATCATGGCGACAGAAGACCTGCTGCAGCAGGCGAAGGAGCTCGTCAAACAGGACCCCGTGCTGGGGGAGTCGGTTTCACGTGTGGAATTCGAGGGGCCCAAAATCGTCATGTACTGTAAGAACCTCAACCTTCTCACGGAAGGTGGAGACGCCATCAGGGACCTGGCCAAAAAGCTCCACAAGCGCATCATCCTGAGGCCTGATTCGCAGCTCCTGATGGAGGAAGCCGAGGCGGAGAAGAAGATAAGGGAGCTCATCCCGCCCGAAGCCGGGATAACGACCATCCTCTTCGACAGGACCACGGGGGAGGTGGTGGTGGAGGCACAGAAACCGGGGATGGCGATAGGAAGGGACGGCTCCACGCTGAGGATGGTGATGAAGGAGATAGGGTGGGCCCCCAGGGTAGTCCGGACCCCGCCCATCCAGTCCGACCTCGTCCAGGGCATCCGTTTCTCCCTCCTGCAGAACAGCGGGAAAAAGCTGGAAATCCTGCAGGGAATAGGAAGGAGAATCCACAGGCAGCCCAGGGGCAGGGGGGACTGGCTGAGGATCTCCCTGCTCGGGGGGGCCAGGGAGGTGGGACGGTCCTCCCTCCTCCTCCAGACTCCGGAAAGCAAGGTGATGCTCGACTGTGGGGTGAACGTGGCCTCGGAGGACAGGGCCTATCCCCATCTAGAGGCACCGGAGTGCAGGCTGGCCGAACTCGACGCGGTGGTGATCTCCCACGCCCATCTGGACCATGTGGGCTTCCTGCCCTACCTCTACCGCTACGGCTACGACGGGCCGGTGTACTGCACGCCCCCCACCAGGGATCTGGCCGTGCTCCTGCTGAACGACTACCTGGAGGTGGGGGAGAGGGAGGACAAGGCCTCCCCCTTCACCCAGAAGGAGGTGCGCACCTTCGTGCAGCACTGCATCACGCTGGAGTGGGGGGAGATCACCGACATTTCCCCCGACCTCAAAATCGCCCTGTACAACGCAGGCCACATCCTGGGTTCCTCGGTGGTTCACCTCCACTTCGGTGAGGGACTTCACAACGTGGTCTACACGGGGGACATCAAGTTCGACAGGACCAAGCTCTTCCTCCCCGCCGTCTGTTCCTTCCCAAGGGTGGAGACCCTCATCCTAGAGAGCACCTACGGGGGGCCCGACAGCGTCCAGCTTCCCAGGGCGGAGGCCGAGCAGAAGTTCCTGCAGCTGGTGAGGGAGACCATGGAGGGAGGGGGGAAGGTGCTGGTGCCGGTGTTCGCCGTGGGCAGGTCCCAAGAGATCATGATGCTGCTGGAGGAGGCCTACCGCAGGGGGGAGTTCGACGGGGAGGTCTACCTGGACGGGATGATCTGGGAGGCCACGGCCATCCACGCCCTCTACCCTGAGTACCTCTCCCCCGCCCTGAGGAAGCTGATCTTCCAGGAAGACAACCCCTTCCTTTCCGAAATCTTCGTGCAGGTCAAAAAACCGGGCGACAGGCAGGCCATCGTGGATGGTGGGCCGTGCGTGATCCTGGCCACGGCTGGCATGATGACGGGGGGCCCCGTTCTGGAGTACTTCAAACAGCTTGCCCCGGATCCAAGGAACACGCTGGTGTTCGTGGGATATCAGAGCGAGGGCTCGCTTGGGCGCAGGATTCAGAAGGGGTGGAGGGAGGTGCCCCTGAGGGGGAAGGACGGAAGGGCAGAGGTAGTGGAGGTGAAGATGAGGATAGAGACCATAGACGGTTTCAGCGGCCATTCGGACAGGAACCAGCTCCTCAACTACGTCAGGAGGCTCTCCTCCAGACCCTCCCGGGTGATATGCTGCCACGGGGAGGAAAGCAGGTGCCTGAACCTGGCCAGCACCCTGCACAAGCTCTTCAGGGTGGAAACGAGGGCCCCTCCCAACTTGGAGGCGATAAGGCTCAGGTGACCGAGCCGGTTCCTTGCTCCCTGAACTGGATGGTCACGTACTTGGGGGTGGCCACTATCCAGGAGTCCCCCAATCTGCCTATGTCACCGCCTATGGCGTAGCACATTCCCTTGAGCTGGGCTATGGCCTGCTTCAGGCCCTCCACATCCCTGCTCATGAAGGAGGTGATGTTGAGGATCATGATGTTGCCCGCTCGCAGCTCATCCCCCACTTTCTTCAGGTCCTCGGAAGACTCCAGATTCATGCTCTTTATGTGGATGGGTTCTATTCCGAGCTTAGCCTCCTTGGTTGTCTCGGTCTCTACAATCTGTACCCCTCCCGCCTCCCCCGGGGTCTTCTGGAAGATCCTCTTGAAGGCCTTCATGGACACCCAACCTTCCTTTACTTCCCTTTATTTAAGGATTTAAGTATCATCCGTGAGCTGGGTGAACCTCAGTCCGTCAGGAAGTACTTCTGGAAGACACGGTGGAGGGGCCTTCCCTTTTTCAGCGCGAGCAGGTAGCTTGGAAGGAGGAAGACCAGAAAACCCAGGGCATAGCTCAGGGGGAGCCACAGGTGGGGGGAGAAGAGGTGGATGAGGGCAGTGACGACCCCCGCGGAAACCAGGGCTATCCCCACCCCCGCGAGGTAGGAGCCCACGCCCGCGGCAGCCTTGGCAGAGGCCTTCTCTTGGGAGAGACCATGAAGCGAGAACCCTTCCCTGAGCCAGAGGTAGCCCCAAATCACCAGCGGGAGGATGGTGGGCAGGGCCATGGCGTAGAGGGTCAGAGCCACCCTGCTCGTGGCGAAGTCCACCGGGCTCATGTAGGTCCCCGGGGTCCAGAGAACCCCTCCCCTTACCGTGGGATCGTACATGAACCTCTGCCAGCCCTTTCCGTCCCAGCCACACATCAGCACGAAGAAGAAGAGGAAGTAGCCCAGGACCCACTGCAGGTGCGCGGCGTAGAACCTACCCCTGCTGAGGAGCCTGTAGGCCACCCAGTACCCAAGAACCGCCACCGCTATGTCCCCCACCGCCGAAAGGACGATTCCCCAGGCTGGGATGTCCTCAAGGCTCCCCGCCAGGTGCATGGTTTCCCAGTGCGGAAAGTTCCAGGTCAGCCAGAGGGCTTCGGGCACGAAGATGAGGGAGAGATAGAGGAGCAGGAGGGCAAAATATTGGCTTCCAAAGGGAGTGGCCTTCGCGAAATCTCCCTTGGCTTTACCAAGTTCCGCCAGCTGCTTGCCGGCCGCCGTGGCGGCCATCGCACCTATGCCATATACCCAGAACACGTCTGCTTGAAGCACTGAAAAATTAAACCTGCCCTATTTAAACCCTTTCTCGGCCAGCCTCCAAACCGAGTCTCCCACGTGATGCAGGTTCCTCACGACCTTCCCCTTCCTCCCCACCATCTCCCCCCCGGACACCAGGGCTTCCCCCACCGCCAGCGCCTTCCCGTGCCTCTCGTCCACCACCACCACGACCTCCCCGGGCCTTATTTCACCCTCCACCCTTACCACTCCGGGGGACATCACATCGGCACCCCTCACCAGGTAGGGGACCGCGCCCATGTCCACCACCACCTTCCTCCCCAGTCCCTCCGCTTCCCCCACGAAGGGAAGGAGCTTCCCACCCTCCTCCAGAAGGGAGACCGAGCCGTCCACCAGGATCAGCCTCCTTTCCTCCTCCACCACCTCGAACACCTCCCCCTCCACCTTTTTCCCGAGTTCCCTCGCTGCCCTCTCTTTAAGCTCCCTGATTTCGGATTTCCTCAGCCTGTACCTCCTGACCACCCTTCCACCACTCCTCGCTGGCTCCGGCCCCATATTAACCCTCATCCCCTTTCTGGCCCAGGGAAGGCTCAGAAAGGGATTAATAACGGGTGAGAGGAGAGTAGTGAACCTGATGGCAGCACAGAGACCAATGGACCTGCTGAACCGAGCACTCGGGTCCTCAGTGCTGGTGAGCCTCAAAGGGGGACGCGAGTTCAGGGGAAAGCTGGTGGGCTTCGACGTGCACGTAAATCTAGTACTGGAGGAGGCTGAGGAACTGCAGAACGGCGAGCCTGCGAGGAGGTTCGGAACGATGATGATAAGAGGAGACAACGTGGTTTACATCTCACCCGCGGAGTGAGGAAGATGACCAAGGGCACCCCCTCGATGGGAAAAAGGCACAAGCCTGTCCACATCAGGTGCCGCAGGTGCGGCAGGAGGTCGTTCCACCTCCAGAAGGGGGTGTGTGCGGCCTGCGGGTTCGGCAGGACCAGAAGGATGTACAGGTACAGCTGGAAGACCAAGACGGTGCAAAGGCTGAGGCTGAGGTAGACCGGCCGAAAACCTCTATATCTCTTCCTCCCGAGGCAGTAGGGTGGGCCGGTAGATCAGCCTGGTATGATCGCCCGCTTGGCATGCGGGAGGTCGCGGGTTCAAATCCCGCCCGGTCCACCTCTTTTCCCTGGTCTTTGGCCAGGGGGGTGGAGCCCTCCTTTGAAGATCCGCACGGAAAGAGAAGCCGGGAAAATCATGCTCTCTTCGTTCTTTCCCACTCCTCCACTCCGCCCTCAGTAGGTCTGAACACGGGGTTTGGCTCTATGCTGCCCGAGGGCAAATCCTTTAGCTCTCCGAACTTTTTCCTATCCCTTTTTCTGAGCTTTTCCAGCAAATGCCTGAACTCAAACTCCAGCTGTCCCCTAGTGACCGCTATCTCTCCCTCCAAGATCAGGGGCTCTATCTTGGAGGGATCAAAATTGTAGCCCCTTCTTCTCGCTTCAAGGTAGATCTGATAGAGGTACGCGTTCATCAAAACCACTGGCCTCTCGTGCCTTCTGAACCTGATGAGCTGTGGGTGCCTGGCATAGCCCTTGAGACGGCCCTCTAAGACCATCTTCGCCAGCAGACCTTCCCTCCAGAGGGAAACGAGGCCCTTAGCATCGAGATATCTGGGGTGAAGTGACCACAGCCTCATTCTGACCACGTTTCTTTCCGCCGAATTCTCACGGTATCCTCCAAAATAGATATCGCCCCCAAATCATCTTGAACAGGATGTTTCCGCTCAAGGACGAGAACCCTACCCGCCGCAGACCGATCCTCACCCTGCTCCTCATCGCCCTCAACTCAGCGGTCTTCCTCTGGTCCTACCTCTCGGGGTCCTTCGAGGAGATCGTAAACCGGTACGGGATGAAGCCCTCCTCGGTATTCGAAGGCAGGGAGCTGCACACCCTCCTTACCTCCATGTTCCTGCATGGGGGCTTCCTCCACATAGGGGGAAACATGCTCTACCTCTGGATCTTCGGAGACAACGTGGAGGACGCACTGGGGAGGAAGAGGTTCCTGGCCTTCTACCTCCTCTGCGGGCTGGCCGCCTCTCTCGCCCACCTTCTCTCCGACCCCTCCTCCTCCGTCCCCACCATAGGAGCCTCCGGTGCCATCTCAGGAGTGCTGGGCGCCTACCTCGTCCTCTACCCCCGAGCCAGGGTGCTCACCGCCGTCATGTACTTCTACTTCATCAGGGTGGTCATGATCCCCGCTCTCTTCTTCCTAGGTTTCTGGTTTGTGCTCCAGATCCTCAGCGCTTCCTTCCTCTTGGTGGTGGGGGCCCCTTCCGGGGTAGCGTACTGGGCCCATGTGGGAGGTTTCTTGGCAGGGGTGGTGATGGCCCTGCCACTGAAGAGAGGCAGGAGGATGGGTTAAAAGCCTGGGAAGAGAGAAAAGATGGGCCCGTGGTCTAGCGGCTATGACGTCGCCTTGACGAGGCGAAGATCCTGGGTTCGAATCCCAGCGGGCCCACTTAAATTTAGTTCCTCTCAGAAATGGGAACGCGTCATCCTCCCACGGATGGAGCGCTGGCTTAAAGATATGGGGTTAGGCTCGCATCGCGGTCATGAAGGCCTAAGTTGAATCACCTGACTCTGGACATCGCTCCAGCTGACTTCTTTTACTTCACCGGAAGAAGGGAGAGGGATGAAGACGCTCGTCCTGAGGGTGGATCCACGAAACCCGGATCCCGAAAAGATTGTGGCGGCGGCGAGGAGGCTGAAGGAGGGCGGCCTCGTCGCCTTTCCCACCGAAACCGTCTACGGGCTGGGGGCAGACGCCCTCAACCCGAAGGCCGTCCTCTCCCTCTTCGAGGCCAAGAAGAGGCCTCTGGACAATCCCCCCATCGTGCACATAGGAGAGCCCGGGGAGATCGACCGGCTGGCGGTGGAGGTACCCCCGGAGGCGGAAAGGCTGGTGGAAAGGTTCTGGCCAGGGCCCCTCACGCTGGTCTTGAAGCGCTCCCCTTCCGTCCCCTCCGTCACCACCTGCGGCCTAGACACCATAGCCCTGCGCATGCCCAAGCACGCGGTAGCCCTGGCCCTCATCCGCGGGGGCGGGACCCCGGTGGCCGCACCCAGCGCCAACCTCGCCGGGAGACCCAGCCCCACCACAGCCGAACACGTGCTGCAGGATCTGGACGGCAGGATAGACCTGATCCTAGACGCAGGCCCCACGGCAGTGGGAGTGGAGTCCACGGTGCTCGACCTCACGGTCAGGCCTCCCCAGATCCTCCGCCCCGGAGGAACTCCCAGGGAGGCCCTGGAGGAGGTGCTGGGGGAGGTGGTCTTCCACCCTTCCGTCCTGGCCGAGAGGGAGGTGGAGGTGGAAAGGGCCAAGTCCCCGGGTATGAAGCACAGGCACTACGCCCCAAGCGCGGAAATGTGGGTGGTGGAGGGAGAGCCAGAGGCGGTGAAGGAGAAGCTCTCTGAGCTGGCGGAGGAGCTAAGGAGGGGGGGGAAGAAAGTGGGGATTCTGGCCACGGAGGAAACCCTCTCCCGCTGCAGGGCTGAGGTATCGGCCTCGCTGGGAAGAAGGGAGGAGCCCAGGGAGGCTGCCAGGAGGCTCTTCGGGGCCCTCCGGGAGCTGGAGGCTAAAGGGGTGGAGGTGATCCTGGCCGAAGGGGTGCCCCTCAGGGGACTGGGGGTGGCCGTGACGGACAGGCTGAGGAAAGCCTCTGGCTACAGAATAATAAAGGCCGGGAAGGGTTAGGCCTGCATCTTTTTAAGGAGGGGGAGAAAGAAGGGGAGGATGACCCTCACCCTGCCACCAGAACTCCAGAAGATGATAGAGCTGGGGAGAAAGAGCCCGGAGAAGCTGTGGGGCAAAGTAGCGGAGGAACTCCACTGGTTCGAGAGGTACCAAAAGGTCTTCGAGAAGGGAAAGTACCCCTTCTTCAAGTGGTTCGTGGGAGGCACCACCAACATTTCCTACAACTGCCTCGATCGCCAGGTGGAGAGGGGCAAGGGGAACAAACCCGCCCTGATTTGGGAGTCGGCGGAGACGGGTGAAAGCCGCATCCTGACCTACCAGCAGCTCCTTGAGGAAGTGAAGAGGTTCTCCTCCGTCCTGAGGGCTTTGGGGGTGAGGAAGGGAGACCGGGTGACCCTCTACATGCCCATGGTCCCGGAGGCGGCTATAGGGATTCTCTCCTGCCTTAGAATAGGGGCCATTTACTCCCCCGTCTTCGCTGGGTTCGGCTACCACGCCCTTGCCGAGCGGATAGCCGACGCCGACGCGAAGGTGGTGCTCACCTCCGACCTCGCCTACCGGAGGGGAACCCCCATCCACCTAAAAGAGATCGTGGACAGGGCGCTGGAGTCCCCCAACAGGGTGGAGAGAGTGCTGGTCCTGAGGAGGGGGGAAAAAGGCACGGAGATGAAGGAGGGAAGGGACCTCTACTGGGACGAGGCCCTGAAGCTGGGGAGGAAGGAGGACGCGGAGCTCGTCCCGATGGAAGCAAACGAGCCCGCCCTCATCTTATACACCTCCGGGACTACTGCCAAGCCCAAGGGGGCCCTGCACACGCACGGAGGATACCAAGTTTACGTATACGCCATGGGGAAGTGGGTCTACGGCCTGGAGGAGAAGGATGTGTGGTTCTGCCTCTCAGACATAGGCTGGATCGTGGGGTCAAGCTACGTGCTTTTCGGGCCCCTGCTGGTGGGGGCCACCACCCTGATGTACGAAGGCACGCCCGATTACCCCTCCCCCGACATCCTCTGGAAGCTGGTGGAGAAGCATAAGGTCACGAAGATGTGGGTTTCACCCACCCTCATTCGGACCCTCATGAAGTACGGGGACGAACCACCCTCCAGGTACGATCTCAGCTCCATCAAGTTCGTGGCCTCCGCAGGGGAGCCCCTCAACCCCCCCGCCTGGGAGTGGCTGCAGAAGAAGGTGCTGAAGGACAGGGCGCCGGTGGTGGACCACATGTGGCAAACGGAGACGGGGGGACCCATCGTGGGGAACCCGTACGGCATCTCCCTCCTCCCCATCAAGCCAGGATCGGCTGCCATTCCTCTGCCCGGCGTGGAAGGTGAGGTGGTGGACGAGAAGGGAAAACCCGTTCCGCCGGGAGTGGAAGGAATCTTCGTAGTCAAAAAACCCTTCCCAGGCCTCATCCAGACCCTGTGGAGGGAGGAGGGGAGGTACGTGGAGGAGTACTGGAACCGGATCCCTCCCTACTACTACACGGGCGACGCGGCCAAGAAGGACGAGGACGGATACCTCTGGTTCATCGCCAGAACGGACGAGGTGATAAAGATCTCAGGCCACCGGATAGGTGCCATTGAGGTGGAGAGCGCTCTCCTCTCCCACCCCGCGGTGGCGGAGGCTGCCGTGGTGGGAATGCCGGATCCCGTGAAGAAGGAGGTGGCCTGCGCCTTCGTGGTGCTGAAGGGGGGCTTCTCGCCCTCCGAGAAGCTCAAGGAGGAGATAAGGGAGAAGGTGAGGAACCTGATGGGTCCCCTCGTAGTGTTCGGAGGCTTCTTCTTCGTGGACAGGCTGCCCAAGACCAGGAGCGGAAAGATCATGAGAAGGCTCATCAGGGCCCTTCTGTTCGACCAGCCTCTGGGTGACTACTCCACCATAGAGGATCCTGCCGTGGTGGATGAGTTCAGGAGTCTCCTGAAGCGGGAAAAATGACTTCTGGGGGAAGGGGGGACCAGGAAAAGGGCACCAGGCTGCTTCTGGCCTCGCTAGGGGACCCGGCGGCGGAGAACATCTGCCGCCACCTCCTCAGGCTCTACCCTTTCCAGAAGCTTGGAAAGGCCTACAGGCACGGCGACTACGTGCTTCTGCCCTCGGAGGAGGATCCCCTGAGGATGAAATCCCTACCCCTCCCGGCCAGCGAGGTGCTGGTCCTATCCAGGCACGCCAGCACCTCCGGCATCCCCACCCTCTCCGTGCACGTCCCCGGTGAACCCGCAGAGGGGAGGCTGGGGGTGGCAAAGCCCGAAACGGTGGGCTCCATCCTCCGCTCCCTCCAGCTCGTGAAGGAGGAGATGGACCTGCCCCACCGGGTGTGCCTGGAGGCCACGCACCACGGCCCCACGGGCCTGAGCGTCCCCGTGACCTTCGTGGAGATAGGGAGCGAAAAGAAGGAGTGGACCAGGGAGGAGGCTGGGGAGGCGGTGGCGAAGGCCGTTCTCTCACCGCCAGGAGAGTGCCTCAGGGCCGTGGGAGTGGGGGGGCCCCACTACGCCCCCAGGCACACGGAAGCGGTCCTCAAGACCAAGTGCTGGGTGGGACACCTCCTGCCCAAGTATGCTCCCCTCACGCAGGACCTCCTCCGGGAAGCCGTGCTCAAAACCCAGGGGAAGGTGGGGCTTATCCTCTCGGACGAGGAGGGGCTGAACTCCGAACAGAAGAAGGTGGTGGGGGAGGCCTCCAGGAAGCTGGGGATAACCAAACTCACGGTGAGACAGTCTCTTTCTCAAAAGGTTTAAAACCGAAAAAACCTCTCTTCACTGATGCAATGGGTGCCCCATCTGCAAATCCCGTGAAGCCTGGACTTTCTGAGCTGGGCAAGATAGCCAAACCCGGGAGCAAGGGATACACCGACCAGGAGCTGAAGGAGATTCAGGAGAAGGCCGCAGTGAGGACCCTGGTGGTGGGGTGCGGGGGGAGCGGTGGAAACACGCTTTCCAGGATGATGGAGGTGGGGATCTACGGGGCCGAAACCATTGCCATCAACACGGACGCACAGGACCTCCTCTACACGCTGGCCGATCGGAAGCTCCTGATAGGCAAACAGACCACCGGGGGCCTGGGTGCGGGGGCCGATCCCTCCAAGGGGGAGCAGGCGGCCCGGGAGGATGAGGACCTGATAAAGGACCACCTGTACGAAGCAGACA
Source organism: uncultured archaeon (assembly GCA_938074535.1). Taxonomy (GTDB): domain Archaea; phylum Hadarchaeota; class Hadarchaeia; order Hadarchaeales; family WYZ-LMO6; genus WYZ-LMO6. The sequence continues at coordinate 13,538 of CALJER010000009.1, read as the reverse complement.
TGGTTTTCATCACCTGCGGGCTGGGGGGCGGGACGGGTACGGGGGCGGCACCGGTGGTGGCCGAAATCGCCAAGAAGCTCGGTGCCCTCACCGTGGCCGTGGTGACCCTTCCCTTCAGGGTGGAAGGCAACAGGAGGATGCTCAACGCCAGAGCCGGGCTGGAGAGGCTCAAGCAGAACGTGGATGCGGTGATCGTGATCCCCAACGACAAGCTCCTGGAGCTGGCCCCCGGGCTGCCCCTGGGAGCAGCCTTCAAGGTGGCCGACCAGATCATCATGAACGCCGTGAAGGGTATAACGGAGACCATAACGAAGCCTGGACTCATCAACCTGGACTTCGCGGACCTGGAGACCGTCCTGAAGGACAGCGGGACCGCCCTGATAGGGATAGGGGAATCCGACGCGGAGAACAGGGCAGAGGAGGCGGTGGAGGAGGCCATCCACAGCCCCCTGCTGGAGGCGGACATCGCAGGGGGCAAGCGCGCCCTGATCAACGTGGTGGGCGGCCCCAGCCTCACCCTCAGCGAAGCGGGGAAGGTCTTTGGTAAGGTCTCGGAGGTGCTCGACCCCGAAGCACACGTGATATGCGGGGCCCAGATCTACGAGGAGATGAAGAACAACCTCAGGGTCCTGCTGGTGGTCACGGGCGTATACTCGCCGCACTCCCAGGCCAGGCCTCCCGCTCCCAGGCTCAAACCCGAGCAGATAGACTTGGGGCTGAGAAGCATATGAGCTTCAGGCTGAGCGAGATCAAGCGCGTTCTTCTAGTGGCCAGGAAACCGGGACAGGAAGAGTTCTTGGAGGCCTCCAAGGTCACGGGACTGGGGGTGCTGCTCATCGGCGTGGTGGGGTTCCTCATCATGTCGATGGGCCGTCTCATCCTGGGGGGTGGCTGAAGCTTGGAGGAGAGGGAAGAGGCCCAGCGACCTTCCATCTATGCCATAAGGGTTACGGTGGGGCAGGAGAAGAACACGGCAGATGTGCTCATCACCCACGCCAAAAAGCACGACCTTCCCATCCTGGCCGTGATGGCTCCTGCCAACCTCTCGGGGTACCTCTTCGTGGAGGCCTACGGGAGGAGCTCGGTGGAGAAGGCCAGGGCGGGCGTGAAGCACGCCAGGGGCATGGTCTCGGGTGAGCTCTCCATGGAGGAGCTTGAGCAGTACCTCTCTCCCCAGCCCTCCGTGACGAGGATGGAGGTGGGGGATCTCGTGGAGATCTCCTCAGGACCCTTCAAGGGAGAGAGGGCCAGGATCGTGCAGGTGGACAAGGAGAAGGAAGAGGTAACGGTTGAGTTCTTCGAAGCCACCGTGCCCATACCCGTGACCGTCAAGTCGGAGTCCGTGAAGGTGATACAGAGAAAGGGCGCAGAGGAGAAGTGAGCCCGCAGGGCCTGAAAGGAAGCCTTTTTAGCGAGGTAGAAGGTGGTGTTTCGATGAAAACCCGGATAAAGCTTCTGGTGGAAGGGGGAAAGGCCAGCCCCGGTCCACCCTTGGGACCGGCCTTGGGCCCCCTGGGGGTGAACGTGGGGCAGGTGGTTCAGAGGATAAACCAGGCCACCTCCAAGTTCAGCGGGATGAAGGTCCCCGTCATCCTCACGGTGGACCGGAAAACCAAGGAGTTCCAGGTGGAGGTGGGCTCACCGCCCGTGTCGGTGCTGGTGAAGAAGGAGCTCGGGATTGAGAAGGGAGCCAAAACGGCGGGAAAGGAAGCGGTGGGCAACCTCTCCCTCTCCCAGGTAGTCAAGATCGCTAGGGAAAAGGGTGGTAAGAACCTGAAGAGCAAGGTGAAGGAGGTGCTGGGCACCTGCAAGAGCATGGGGGTGACGGTGGAGGGCAAGGACCCCAGGGAGGTCCAGAGGGAGATAGAGGAAGGGAAGTACGGGGAGGAACTCGGATGATCTCGAAGGAAGCCCTGAAGGAGGCCGTGAGACAGGCGAAGGAGGCTGGAAAGGGAAGGAAGTTCAAACAGGGACTGGAGCTCCAGGTGACGCTGGAGAACCTGGACCTGAAAAAGACGGAGGAGAGAATCTCCTTCGAGGCCCTTCTCCCCCACGGCAACGGCAGGAAGAGGAGGGTGGTTCTCTTCGCAGAGGGAGAAATGGCCCTCAGAGCGAAGGAAGCCGGGGCCGACCTGGTGCTCTCCAGGGCGGAGCTGGAGGAGCTGGGGAAGAACCCCAAGAAGGCCAAGAGGCTCGCCAGGGAGTACGACGTCTTCCTGGCGCAGCCGGATCTCATGCCCCTCGCCGGCAGGTTGCTCGGCCGCATCCTGGGTCCCAGGGACAAAATCCCAAAGCCCCTTCCTCCCAACGTGAACCTCCAGCAGGCCCTGGAGAGGTACCGCAAGCTCCTCTTCCTCAGGACCAGGGACCAGCCGGCCATCAGGGCCAGGATAGGGGGTGAGGAGATGCCTGAGGAGGAGGTGGCGGAGAACGCCCTCAGCGTGCTTGAGGCCCTGGAGACGGCCCTGCAGAAGGGAAAGGGACGGATCAAAGCCGTTTACGTGAAAACCACCATGGGCAAGCCCGTGAAGCTGGGGGCGAGAGGATGAAGAGGACCTCCTATCCCAGCTGGAAGACGGAGGTGCTGCAGAAGCTGAAGGAGAAGCTCCTCTCCTCGAGGGTGGTGGGGGTTCTGGATTTCGAGGGCTTCCCCTCTCACCTCTTCCAGAGGGTCAGGGAGAAGCTGAGGGGGAAGGGGGAGATAGTGGTGGCCAAAAACACCCTCATCAGGCTGGCCCTCTCCGAGGCCTCCAAGGAGAGGAAGGGGCTGGAGGGGCTGCTGGAGCACTTGAGGGGCCAGAGCGCCCTCCTCTTTGCCGATCTCCCGCCCGTGAAGCTCAACCGCCTCCTGAAAGAGGAGAAGGAGAAGGCCCCCGCCAAGCCGGGCAGGGTCTCCTCGATGGAGGTGGTCATCAGGGCCGGGGAGACAGACTTTGCCCCAGGGCCCGTGGTCAGCGAGCTGCAGAGGGCGGGGGTGAAGGCCAGGGTCCAGGCGGGGAAGGTGGTGGTGGCTGAGGACTTCACGGTGGTCAGGAAGGGGGAGGTGATCACGAAGGAGACCGCCGACCTCCTCCTCAAGATAGGAGTGGAGCCCGTGGATCTCCTCCTCAAGCTGCGGGCCGCCTACGACGGCGGCCTGATCTATTCGGGCGACCTGCTGGAGCTGGACGAGGAGGTGGTGAGGGGAGAGCTCCTCAGGGCGCACCAGGAGGCCCTCGCCCTGGCCCTGGGCCTCGAGTACCCCACCCCGCTCACGCTGCCCACGCTGCTGCTCAAATCCCACCTGGGCGCCCTCGCCCTGGCCCGCGCCCTCTCCCCCGCCTTCCCCACCAGGGAGACCCTGCCGGAACTGCTGGCCAGAGCGCACCTCCAGGCCCTTCATCTCTCCTCCAGGCTGGAGGAGGGGAAAGGTTCATAAAGGGGTAAGAGTAAGGGGATGAGTTCTCTCAGGAGGTATGGAAATTGGAGTATGTGCACGCCGTGATGCTGCTGCACGCCGCGGGCAAGAAGCCCGATGAGGAGAGCCTGACGAACGTGCTGAAGGCGGCGGGCGTTGAGGTGAACGAAGCCAGGGTAAAGACCCTCCTCTCCGCTCTGGAGGGGGTGAACATAGAGGAGGTCCTCAAAGGGGCCTCCGCTGCGGCCGCGGCACCCGCCGCACAGGCGGCTCCCGCTCCTCCGAAGGCCGAGGAAAAGAAGGAGGAGAAGAAGGAGGAGGAAAAGACGGAAGAGGAAGCCATGGCCGGGCTGGCCTCCCTCTTCGGCTGAACCTCTTTTCCCTGAAACTCATGAAAGGGCGAGCCGTTAAGGACCTCAGGGTCTCCTCCCGCACCAGGATAGGGGACCTGGTGAAGCAGATGGAGTCCTGCGGGGGCTTCAACGCCCAGCTCCTGGCCAGGGGGGTGGAGATCCTCAGGGAGATGCTCTCGGACCGGGAGTGCCTGAAGATGCTTTCCTTTCCCGCCTGCCTCATGGCCACCGGCACCAGGGGCGTGGTGAGGGACTTCGTGAAGGAAGGTTTCTTCGACTTGGTCATAACCACCTGCGGAACCCTGGACCACGATCTGGCTAGGAGCTACGGGGAGTACTACCACGGGAGCTTCCACGTGGACGACGCGGAGCTGAGGAAGAGGGGAATAAGCAGACTGGGGAACGTCTTCGTCCCGGATTCCTCCTACGGCCTCCTCATAGAGGAGAAGATGCAGGAGTTCCTGGAGGAGCTCTACCGGTCGGGGAGGAGGGAGCTCTCCACCTACGAGCTCTGCTGGGAGCTGGGCAAATGGATCCGCAAAGGAGATTCCTTCCTGTACTGGTGCTACAGGAGGAAGATCCCCGTCATCGTGCCCGGGGTGACGGACGGAGCCGTCGGTTACCAGCTCTGGTCCTTCTGCCGGGACCACGACCTCAGAGTCGACCCCCTGAAGGACGAGAGCCTCCTCAGCGAGAGGATATGGTCCTCCAAGAGAACGGGGGCCCTCATCGTGGGAGGTGGGATAAGCAAGCACCACCTGATCTGGTGGGCCCAGTTCGGGGGGGGATTGAGCTACGCCGTCTATCTCACCACCGCCCACGAGTACGACGGGAGCCTCTCCGGTGCCAGGACCCACGAGGCCATCTCCTGGGGCAAGATCGGCAGGAAGGCCAAACACGTCACGGTGGAGGGGGACGCCACCCTCTGCCTCCCCCTCATCCTGGGCGCTCTGAAGGGAGGGTAGTTTTAACCCCGAGAGGGGGAGAATTCTGGGATGCTCGATTCTGGGAAGGGAGGGAGCCTCCACCGGGTGAGGCTCTTCAGGGAGGAGGGCTTCGAAAGGAGGAGGTGCGAAGGGTGCGGGAGGTGGTTCTGGACCCTCCACCCCGACAGGAGGACCTGCGGCGACACGCCGTGCGACGAGTACTCCTTCATAGGCAGACCCCCCACCCGAAAAAGGCTCAGCTTGAAGGAGGTGGAAAGATCCTTCCTCAGCTTCTTCGAGAGGAGAGGGCACGAGGTAATCGGGAGGTACCCGGTGGTGGCCAGGTGGAGGGACGACATCTTCCTCACCATCGCCTCCATAGCCAACTTCCAGCCCTGGGTCACCAGCGGGCAGGTGCCCCCGCCGGCCAACCCGCTGGTGGTCAGCCAGCCCAGCATCCGCCTGAACGACATAGACAACGTGGGCAGGTCGGGGAGGCACCTCACCCTTTTCCACATGGGCGGGCACCACGCCTTCAACTCCAGGAGGGAGAGGATCTACTGGAAGGACAGGACGGTGGAGCTCTGCCACGAGTTCTTTACGAAGGAGCTGGGGATAAGGGGGGAGGAGCTCAACTACGTGGAGGACTTCTGGGAGGGAGGAGGAAACGCGGGAGAGGACTTCGAGGTGAACGCCAGGGGGCTGGAGCTGGCCACCCTGGTTTTCATGAGGTACGAGGTGGTGGGAAAGGAGTACAGGAAGCTTCCCCTCCAGATCGTGGACACGGGATACGGGCTGGAGAGGATTTCCTGGATCTCCCAGGGGAGCACCTCCGTGTACGAGGCGGTCTTCGGACCCCTCCTGCGCAGCCTGGAGAAGGAGGCCGGCCTGGAGAGGCCCCCCGAGGAGCTCCTGGAGCTCCACTCCAGGACAGCGGGCCTTATCGACGTGGAGAGCGGAAGGGACCTGGCGCTGCTCAGGGAGAGGGTGGCGGAGCGCTCCGGATGGAGCAGGGAGCAGCTGGACCGCTGGATGGTTCCCCTGGAAGCCCTGTACGCGATAGCCGACCACCTGCGGTGCCTGGCCTTCATGCTGGGTGATGGGATCACGCCCAGCAACACCAGGGAGGGCTACCTCGCCAGGCTGGTGCTGAGGAGAACCCTCCGACTCCTCAGGGAAGCGGGGCTCAAGCTCTCCCTCTCCGAGCTCATGAGCATGGAGCTGGACTTCCTCTCCCACCCCGAGCTGGAGAGGAGGAGGGAATACATCCTGAAGGTGGTGGAGCTGGAGGAGCGGAGGTACGCCGAGGCCATGGCCAGGGGGAGGAGGCTGGTGGAAAGGACCCTCCTCTCCCTCAAATCGCAGGCCTCCTCCCTCCCCCAGGAGAAGCTCTTCGAGTTCTACGACAGCCACGGCCTGCCACCGGAGCTCGTGAGGGAGGTGGGGAAGGAGATGGGAGTGGAGGTGGAGGTCCCGGAGGACTTCTACATCAAGGTGGCGGAGAGGCACGCCTCGGGTGTGAAGGCGGAAGCGGAGGAGGGGAGGAAGGAGGAGAGGCTGCCGCGCACCAGACTCCTTTTCTACGAAAACCCCTACCTGAAGGAGTTCAGGGCAAGGGTGGTGCTGAGCAGGGGAAACGAGGTGGTGCTGGACCGCACCGCCTTCTATCCTGAGGGGGGAGGGCAGGAGGGTGATGCCGGCATCCTCGAAGGGGAAGGGAAGAGGGCCGAGGTGGTGGAGGTGGAGAAGGTGGGGGAAGCAGTACTCCACCGTCTGGCCAGCAATCCCTTCAAACCGGGGGACGAGGTGACCGGGAAACTGGACTGGGAGAGGAGGAGCTCCCTCATGCGCCACCACTCCGCCACCCACGTGCTCCTGGAGGCCGCCAAGAGGGTGCTGGGGGACCACGTCTGGCAGCACGGTGCCCAGAAGTACCCGGGGTGGTCCAGGCTGGACATCACCCACTTCAAAAGGCTGGAGCCCCACGAAGTGGCGGAGATGGAGAGAAGGGCGAACGAGGTCATCCTGGCCAATCTCCCCATCCGCACCAGCTTCATGGACAGGAACGAGGCGGAGAGGAAGTACGGCTTCGCGCTCTACCAGGGGGGGGTGGTTCCAGGAAAGAAGCTGAGGGTGGTGGAGGTGGCGGGATGGAACACCCAGGCCTGCGCCGGCACCCACTGCGGGAGCACGGGGGAGATAGGGATGCTGAAGATCCTCCGCACGGAGCGCATCCAGGACGGGGTGGAGAGGCTGGAGTTCGTGGCGGGGAAGGCTGCGCTGGAGGAAATCAGGAAGAGGGAGGAGGAGAGGGAGAGGCTGGGCTCCCTCCTGGGGGTGCAGGAGGAAGGCCTGGAGCAGGCGGTGGTGAAGCTGGTGGAGGAGAGGAAGCTCCTGCAGAAGGAGGTGGAAGCCCTGAGGAAGAAGCTGGCGAGCCTGGCCTCTCCGGCCATGAGGGAGAGGGGAACGAGGGTGGGGGAGTTCCTGGTGATAAGGGAAGAGATGGAGGGGGCGGGGACGGAGGAGATGATAAAGCTGGCCGAGGAAATGAGCAGGGACCCCAACACGGTGGTCATCCTGGGAAGCGCTGGCAGGGTGGCCAGCCTGGTGCTGGCGGCAGGGGAGAAGGCGGTGGGGAGGGGGGTGGACTGCGGCGCGGTGGCCTCCCTGGCAGCAAAGGCCCTGGGAGGGGGAGGGGGGGGCAGAAAGAACTTCGGACAGGGCGGGGGACCGAGGACCGAGGGGTTAAGAGAGGCCATGGAAAGGGCGTTCGAGAGCCTCAGGAAGTGCCTGGAGGGATGAGATGGACTTCAAGGAGCTGGAGAGGAAGTGGCAGGAGAAGTGGGAGAGGGCGGGGATCTTTCAGGCGGAGCCCGACGGGAGACCCAAGTTCTACCTCACCGTGGCCTATCCGTACGTTTCCGGCCCCATGCACATAGGCCACGCCCGCACCTACACCATCCCGGACGTGATAGCCAGGTACAAGCGCATGAGGGGCTACAACGTCCTCTTCCCCATGGCCTTCCACTTCACGGGAACTCCCATCGTGGGAGCCTCCAGGAGGGTGGCCAGGAGGGAGCAGGCTTACGTGGAGCTCCTCCTCGGACGGTACGGCGTCCCCAAGGACCTCCTGCCCAAGATGGAGGACCCCAAGTACTTCGGGACCTACTTCGCCGAAATCAGCGACCTCAGCTACAAGAAGGGGATGAAGTGGCTGGGCCTCTCCATAGACTGGAGGAGGGATTTCACCACCGTGGATCCGCCCTACAGCAAGTTCGTGACCTGGCAGTACCACAAACTCATGGAGGCCGGGCTCATCGTGAGGGGGAAGCATCCGGTGAGGTGGTGCCCGAGGGACGGCAACCCCGTCACGGACCACGACCTGCTGGAGGGGGAGGAGGCAGAGGTGCTGGAGTTCACCCTTCTGAAGTACCGGGCGGGCGGGAAGGTCCTGCCCGCCGCCACGCTCAGGCCCGAGACCGTCTTCGGTGTCACCAACCTCTGGCTCAACCCCAAGGCCAACTATGTGGAGGTGGAGGTGGACGGGGAGAGATGGGTGGTGAGCGAGCAGGCCGTGCCCAAGCTGGCGGAGCAGGGCTACAGGGTGGGGGAGGCCAGACCCTTCCAGGTGAGGTTCGGCTCGGAGGTGGAGGTCCCCCTCACGAAGAAGAAGGTGCCCATCCTTCCCGCCGACTTCGTGGATCCAGACAACGCCACCGGGGTGGTGGGCTCCGTCCCCTCCCACGCCCCCTACGACCTCGTGGCGCTGGAGGAGCTCAAGAAGAGACCTGAAGAGCTGAGGCGACTCGGAGTGGAGGAGGAGAGGCTCCGGCCGCTCTCCCTGATCGAGGTGGAGGGATACGGGGAGTTCCCCGCGGCCGACGAGGTACAGAGGCTGGGGATAAAAGGGCAGCTCGACCCCAGACTGGAGGAGGCCACCTCCAGGGTCTACAGGGCGGAGTTCGCGAAGGGGAGGATGAGGGAGTGGATACCCTTCTACGGCGGCAGGGCCGTTTCCGAGGCCAAGAACCTGGTGAAGCAGGACCTCCTCTCCAGGGGCGAGGCGGCCCTCATGTACGAGTTCTCCCTCAAGCCCGTGAGGTGCAGGTGCGGGTCGCCCGTGGTGATAAAGGTGGTGGAGGACCAGTGGTTCCTGAACTACGCGGACGAGGGCTGGAAGGAAAAAACCAGGGAAGTCCTGGGGAGGATGGAGCTCATCCCGCCGGAGACCAGGGCCCAGTACGAGCACACCATCAGCTGGCTCCGTGAATGGCCCTGCACCAGGAAGGTGGGGATGGGCACGAAGGCCCCCTGGGACCCCAGCTGGATCATAGAATCGCTGAGCGACTCCACCGTCTACATGGCCTACTATCCCCTCTCACACCTCCTCAAGCAGCTGGATCCCGAGAAGATAGGGGACGAGGTCTTCGACTTCGTCTTCTACGGCAGGGGAGATCCGGAAGCCCTCTCCCGCTCCTCGGGGATCCCCCTTCCCACGCTGCGGCGCCTGAGGGAGGAGTTCGAGTACTGGTACCCCCTGGACTACCGCATGTCGGCCAGCGAACTCATCCCCAACCACCTCACCTTCTTCGTCTTCCACCACGCGCTCCTCTTCCCCCACCGCCTCCCCAGGGGAATCGTCTGCTTCGGGATAGCGGTTCTGGAGGGCCAGAAGATGTCCTCCTCAAAGGGGAACCTGGTGGAGGTGAACAAAGCCTTGCAGGAGTACGGGGCCGATGCCGTGAGACTTTACCTCATGTCCTCCTCCGAGCCCTGGCAGGACTTCAACTGGAGGAAGGTCGAGGCGGAGGGAATGGTGAGGGCGCTGGAGAGGTTCTACTCCCTGTGCGAGGAGCTCCTCTCCCTTCCCCCCTCGGGGCTCCCCCCCGGCCTTCCGGAGAGATGGCTCCTGAGCAGGCTCCAGAGGAGGGTGGAAGAGGCCACGCAGGCCATGGAGAGGTTCGAGACGAGGAGGGCCCTGCAGCACTCCTTCTTCTTCCTCCAGCAGGACGTGAGGAAGTACCTTTCCTGGAGGGGGGAGGAGGTGAGGGGGGAGGTGGTGAAGAAGGTGCTCCATGTCTGGGTCCGTCTGCTCGCCCCCTTCATCCCGCACCTGTGCGAGGAGCTCTGGAGCAGGATGGGTGGGGAGGGCTTCGTCTCCCTGGCCCCCTGGCCCGAGGTGGAGGAGGGGCTGAAGGATCCCCAGGCCGAGCTCACGGAGGAGTTCCTCTCCTCCGTGCTGGAGGATGTGGGAAAAATCGCGAAGGTGGTGAAGGTGAAGCCCAGGCTCGTCTGCCTCTACACCCCCTCCGCCTGGAAGAGGGAGGCCCACAGGGAGATCCTGAAGCTGCTCTCGCTGGGCAGGAAGGACAGGGGTGAGCTCCTCAGGCACCTGGAGGGGACGCTGGGAAAGCCCAAAACCGAGCTGGCGCCTTTCCTGGCGAAGGTGCTGGAGGGGGCCAGGGACCTGTCCGAAGAGAGGCTGGTCCTCCTCTCCGAAGGAGTGGACGAGTACTCGATCCTGAGAGAAAATTCCTCCTACCTGGAGAAGCAGCTGGGGGCAGAGGTGAGGGTCTTCCGGGAGGACGATTCAGGGATCTACGACCCGAAGGGGAGGGGCAAGGGGGCCCTCCCCCTCAGGCCCGCCATCTATGTGGAGTGAGAAAACGGAGGATGCCGTCAGGGACCTCCGGTACCTCCTGGACAGGGGATATCCGAGGGAGACGGCGGTGAGGGTGGTCTCAGACCACTACTGCCTTCCCTCCCGGGAGCGGCACCTCCTCACCCGCTGCGTCTTCTCCAGGGAAGAGGCGGAGAGGAACAGGGGGAAGCTGGTCTCCTGGAGGGAGGTCAGGGGAAGGACCCTGGGGGTGGACGGGTACAACGTGATCATCACGTGCGAGAGCCTCCTGCTCGGGCATACCGTGATAAGGTGCGACGACGGTCTCCTCAGGGATCTGAGGACGGTCTTCGGGAAGTACAGGGTGGGGGAGCACACCTGGGGGGCCCTGGAGGAGGTGGCCCTTCTCCTCCGGGAGGCGGGGCCGGGGGAGGTGAGGGTTTTCTTCGATAGCCCGGCGAGCGGGAGCGGGGAACTCGCCAGGGAGACTGGCAAAATCCTGGAGAAGTACGGGGTGAGGGCGAAGTGCAGGGCGGTGAAGGGGGTGGACAGGGAGGTGAGCTCCTGCGAGGTCTCGGCCTCCAGCGACAGGGTAATCGTGGAGAGAGCGAGGGCGGTGTGGGATCTGCCCGCTGAACTCCTGAGGAGGAAGGGAGGGGAGGTGATGGACCTCTCCAAGCTTGGCCGCCCCTGAACTTTCTCCCCCCGCCTTGGTCCCCTTTCCCCCGGCTGCGGCGGAGGCACCTGCACCCAGTGAAGGGCGTCCAGAGACCCGCGGGCATGGGGACCATGCCGAACGGGAAAGGAGGACCGGCCGCGGCTCAAAAACCTCTCCGCCAGAAGGCTGCGCTCAGAGGGCCGCCTCTATTCCCCCCATGACCAGGTCCACGGCTATCGTCACCAGGAGGAGACCCATCACCCTCGAAAGGATCTCCACCCCCTCCCTCCCCAGCACCCTGCTGAAGAAGGAGGAGAGCCTGAGCACCACCCAGCTCGAAGCCAGGAGGGGGAAGGAGGCCAGAACCACGGGAAGGTACCCGTAGCTCTTCACGAAGATCATGGTGGAGACGATGACCCCGGGACCCGTGAGCATGGGGGTACCTATCAGGGAGAGGGCGGGAGAGCCCTTCTTTTCCTTCCTCAGGAGGCTCCTGCCCAGCACCAGCTCCATCCCCAGCACCCCGAGCACCAATCCTCCCCCGATCCTCAGGGAGGAGAACTCAATTCCCAGGAGGCGGAAGAGGGGCTCCCCCAGGAAGAGGAAGAAAAAGAGGACTAGGGCAGCCACGCCCACCGCGTAGCCGGCCGCCCGGTCCACCTTCTTCCCCTCCAGCCCCTTGGTGACCAGGAGGAAGATCGGGATGCTGGCGAACGGGTCCATGATCACGAAGAGGGCCAAGAAAATCTTTCCAGCTTCCTCGAGCATCATCCACCTACCCCGGAGTCCTTTTATCCCCACCGCCGGCACAGCGCGGAAGGCCGGGGGAGGGTCCCCACCAGTTCAGCCCGACCGCCACCGGTCTCGGCAGAGGTAGAAGCGCCCCCGGTGGGGTACTCCACCCGAGCTCCGCACCGCCTTCACCCCACACACCAGAAGACGGAAGCAGCCTTCCCGAAGATGCCATCCAGAGCCATATATAGCCTCCTGAAGGGAGGGACTGGGAATGGGGGCCAAAGGTGGCGTACTCCACGTGGCAGCGGCACAGCTCTTCGCCGTTCTTTCCGGCTTCTTCTTCTGGATCCTGCTGGCCCTCCTCCTCCATCCCCTCGCCTATGGGGAGGTGGCTTGGAAGGTATCGCTGGCCATGCTCCTTTCGGGGATCTCCCTGCTGGGGGCGGGGAAGGCCTCCCTGGTCCTCTATCCCAAGAAGGGGGAAGGGGTGCTGGAGGGCTGCCTCCTTCTGGGTCTCCTGCCCGCCCTCGTCATGGGGGGCCTCCTCTCCCTCCTCCTGGACCCGTGGACGGGCCTCCTCCTCCTCTCCTTCTCCCTCTTCTCCCTGAGCTTCCACTTCGAGCTTTCCAGGCGCTCCTACCTCGGGTACCTCCTGCTCTGGACGGGGGCCAGGACCCTCACCCTCCTCCTCCCCTTCCTCCTCTACCTCAGGCTGGGGGAGGTGAGGTGGCTCCTGCTGGGGCTCTCCCTCTCCTACCTCCCCTTCTCCCTCCCCCTCCTCAGGGTGAAGAGGGGAAAGCCCTCCTTTCCCCCCACCGCCTTCCTGGTGGGCCTGTGGACGGTGGACCTGGGAGCGGCTTCCTTCAACCTCCTCGACAAGGTGGTCATAGGACCCCTCTTCGGGAGGGAGGACCTGGGCATGTACCAGTTCGGGAACAGGTTCTTCCTCCTCTTCGCCTCCTTTCCCCAGATCCTCTTCTTCTACCTCCTTCCGGAGAGGGCTGCGGGAACGAGGGTGGGTAGAACGGAAAAGAAGGCCCTCCTCCTCTCCTTCCCCCTCCTCCTCTCCGCCCTCCTCCTCTCCCTGTTCCTTCCCTCCTTCTTCCCTGGCTTCGGGGAGGGAGCAAAGGTTCTGCGCGTGATGAGCCTCTCCCTCCCCCTCGCCGTGCTCGCCCAGATCGAACTCTCCCGCCTCTACTCCAGGCAGGAAACCTCCTCCGTCCTCCTCTCCTATTCCTCCTCACTGGCCGTGGGACTCGCAGGGATCGTGGTACTGGGAAGGGGGTTCGGGGTGGTGGGGATGGCCTGGGGCTTCCTCCTCTCCCAGCTCTTGCTCTCCTCCTCCCTCCTCCTCCTTCCCAGGCTGGGAGGGGAAAGCAGGAAGCTGGCCGGAGCCACCCTGGGAATGGCGGCCCTCACCGCCCTCCTCCTGAGCTCCATGACCGTGCAGCCCTTGACCGTCCACGTCAGGGGAGACAGGGTGGTGGGGGAAGGTCTGGCCATGGATACGTTCGTGGAAATACAGGTGTTGGACGAGAACACGGCGAGGGCGAAGAAGGCCGTGGAAGCCGCTTACAGGGAAATCAAGAGGGTGGAGGGCCTCATGTCCGCCGAGAAGAGGGGGGCGGAGATCTACCTCCTGAACCACAGCGGGACTTCCTGGGTGGGACTCTCGGAGGAGACCCTCTCCCTCCTGCTCTCCTCCCTCGAGTACTCCAGGCTCTCAGGGGGCGCCTTCGACATCACGGTGAAGCCCCTGCTGGACCTCTGGATGAAGGAGGTGAAGGAGAAGGGGAGGCTGCCCTCCAGCGAGAGGCTCTCGGAGGTTCTGGGAAGGGTGGGATGGGAG